>JAIROB010000099.1 GCA_031257695.1 Treponema sp.
AAGAAGTGCACCGCCCGGGAACTCTACGACGCGTTTATGGCAAACTGGGAGGGTTACGAGGATCTGCGCCAGCAAATCCTGGCGGAGGTTCCCCATTTCGGCAACGGCGATCCCTACGCGGACGAGATGATGAAGTGGGTCTGCGACACCTACTACGAGATCTGCGAGGAGTGTTACAGCGTCCGGTGTTCCAAGTTCAAGGCGGGGCTCTACAGCGCCTCGGACCACGTGTACCAGGGCTACCACACCTGGGCGACCCCTGACGGGAGAAAGACCGGCGAGCCCGTGGCGGACGGTTCATCCCCTGTCCAGGGCAGGGATAAACTCGGCCCGACCGCGGTCTTTGCTTCGGGAGTCGCCTTTGACCACAGCCACTTTATGGACGGCATCGCCCTGAATATGCGTATCCACCCCACGGCGCTCCGGGGCGAGGAGGGTCTGGCAAAACTGCGGGACCTCACCAAAACCTACTTCGAAAATCAGGGCATGGAGGTGCAGTTCAATGTGGTAAGCGGCGAAACCATGCGTTCCGCCCAGGCGGATCCTGAGGCATACCGGGATCTGGTGGTCCGCATAGCCGGCTATTCCGCCTACTTTGTCGAACTTCACCCGGACTGTCAGAATGACATCATCGCCCGCACGGAGAATGTTCTGTAGAGGCGCTCCCCCCGCCCTCGCGGCGGGGGGGCAAACCTGAAGGAGAATTGTATGTACAGCCTTGTTCCCATTACGGACCGCGTCAGGGCGATGCGGGAAAAATACCGGAACACCCAGCCGGAAGTCTGCACCGCCCGGTACAGACTAGTAACCCAATTCTATATGGACAACCCCGACATGACGGGGATCCTGAAACGGGCCAAGAATCTCAGAAATATCTGCGAAAACATCCCCATCAGGATCGACGAGGGGGAAGTGATCGTCGGGGCCCAGTCGGGAAAGTACCGCGCCGCGGCCCTGTACCCTGAAAATTCCGTGGACTGGCTCAAGGACGAGGTGGGGAGGGGCTTTATCAGTTCCCGCAACCTGGACCCCTACATTCTCGCCGCGGAAGACCGGGACTATATCATGTCCACCGTGGATTTCTGGATGAAGGAATGTTCCAGCGCCAAAACGGACGCCCAAATCCTGGACGAGTATATCCCCATCGCGGGCAACGGCGTCAGCACCTTCGCCAGCCGGGGCCAGGCGGGAACGCCGGTGGGGCACTTTGCCGCGAATTACGACCGGGCGGTCCGCACGGGCTTCGGCGCGATCAAGGCGGAAGCGGAGGAAAAACGCGCCGCCCTCATCGACCAGGCCCTGCCGGGAAGTACCATAGACCAGTACAACTTCTACCGTGCCGTCTCCATCGTCTGCGACGGGATCATCGCCCTGACCAAACGCTACGCCCGGCTTGCCGCGGAACTCGCGGAAAAAGAGACGGAGGGCGCCCGCAAACAGGAACTCCTCGCCATGACGGAGTGCCTCAACTGGACCGTGGAAAAGCCCGCCCGGAACTTCATGGAAGCCCTGCAGTGCCTCTTTATGTATCAGACCGCCATGTGCCTGGACGCGAATATGCACGGCCTCTCCTGGGGGCGGGTGGATCAGTACCTGGGGGATTTCTACGAGGCGGACATAGCCGCCGGAAGGATCAGTCCCGAATACGGCCAGGAACTCCTGGATCTGTTCTACCTTAAAGTGGCGGAGATGAACAAACCCTGGAGTTACGGCGCCACCCAGTCCGCTCCCGGCTACACCTCCGGTCAGCTTATGACCCTGGGGGGCGTCAAGGCGGACGGCAGCGACGCCACCAATCCCGTAACCTACATGATGCTCCAGACCGCGGGCCGGCTGGTCCTCCACGATCCGCCCCAGGCCCTCCGGGTGCACAAAAACACCCCGCCGGAACTCTGGGAGGCGGCCATTGCCACCACCAAAATAGCCGGGGGCGTGCCCACCTTTGAAAATGACGAAGTCATCGTGCCGGCGCTGATGAAACGGGGCATGACCCTGGAAGACGCCCGGAACTACTGCCTCCTGGGCTGTGTCGAGCCGGGGGGCACGGGCAACGAATGGCCCGCCTGCGGCGGCACCGGGGCGGAGAGCTACATGAACCTGGCCAACGCGCTCCTGCTTGCCATCAACGACGGCTACACCCAGGTTCCCATGCTGAACGCCTTCATGCCCGCCCCTCCCGGAACCCCCCATAACCGGGTCGGTCCTGCCACGGGCCGTCTCTACGACATGAAGTCCTTTGACGAAGTAAAGGAAGCCTTCAAGCAACAGGTGGAGTACTTTGTCAGGTGGCACATTATGAACATCAACTCCTGGGACTACGTTGCCAGGCATATCATCCCCAACCCGCTGGTCAGCGCCACCATGGACGGCTGCATGGAAAGCGGCAAGGATGTCATGGAGGGCGGCGCCAGGTACAACTCCACCGGCGATTCCGGGGTGGGCCTGGGCAATGTGGTGGACAGCCTGGGGATCATCAAGCACTGTGTTTTTGACAAAAAGATATGCACGGGCCGCCAGCTCTACGACGCGCTCATGGCCAACTGGGAGGGCTTCGAGGATCTGCACAACTACATCGTCAACCAGGCGCCCCACTACGGCAACAACATCCCCGAAGTGGACGAGCTTGTCACCTGGGTGGGCAAGGTGTTCTCCGACGCGGTAACCTCCCTCACCGGCCCCCGGGGCGGCTACGCGGCGGGGCTCTACCCGGTTACCACCAACGTCCTCTTCGGCTACGGCACCGGAGCGACCCCGGATGGCCGCTACCGCGGACAGCCCCTGGCCGACGGCATAGGTCCGGTGCAATCCTACGACAAAAACGGCCCCACCGCGGTAATCTCCTCGATCGCCCGCCTGGATCAGGTCGACCTGTCCAACGGCACCCTGCAAAACATGAAGTTCCACCCCAACGCCCTGAGCGGCGAAGACGGCGTCAAGAAACTCGCCCAGCTTATGCAGACCTACTTTGATATGGGCGGCATGGAACTCCAGATCAACGTGGTCAGCGCGGATATGCTCAAGGATGCCCAGGCCAACCCCGACAAGTACAGGGACCTGGTGGTCCGGGTGGCGGGCTTCTCCGCGTACTTCGTCGAGCTGCACCCCGACGGGCAGAAGGACCTCATAAGCCGCACGGAACTTGCCCTTTAAAAGGCTTGCCCCGCTGCGGTCCTACGCGCCTGCTTGGACCGCAACGGGGCCGGTCAGGGACAGACTGTGTCAAAAGTCACTGCCCTTCATGCATATAGTGTTGTTTGCTTTTTTATATGGCTTTATAACGCTATATATAGCGGTGTCATTTCGATTTTTTGACTTTTGACACAGTCTCCCCCCCATGGACCCTAAAACAGCTCGGGGACGCACACACACCGTGTAATGGGGGTCTCTACTATGCCGCGTAAGCGGCTTCCGTGGAAAAAGCACGGGAGGGGCCACGGGAGGGCCCCGTGCTTTTTCCATCTGACAGGACCCCCGGACAAAGTCTTAGTGCGTCCCCGTTAACCCAACTTGGGTCCATGGGGGGGGGCGCAGCCCTTGTCAACAAGCCCGCAAACGCCGGATACTATTCCGGTGCAGGCGTCAAAACGGTTTTCCGAATCATGCAGGGAGCAGCTCCGGGAAGAGATAGCCGAAGCCGGGGGGAACGAGGTCTTCGCCCTGGGCTATCTGGACGACCAGGGCCTGGTCGCCCGGCTTGTGGTGCGGGCCCGGGGCAATAAAGGCTCCGTGCTGGCCCTGGACGCGGCTTCCGAGCCCCCGGACGTGACCATCCATAACCATCCCACGGGTTTCCTGGTCCCCAGCGACGAGGACCTTGCCATTGCGGGCCGGGCCGCTGAGGACGGGACGGGGTTCTTCATCGTCGACAACCGGGTGAGCCAGGTCTATGTGGTGGCGGAGCCGGTGAAGCGGCGGAAGCGGACCGCGCTGGACGCCGCCTCTATCTGCGCCGCTCTGGAGGAGGGCGGGGCCATAGCGGGGAGGCTGGAGCGTTACGAACACCGGCCCTCCCAGCTTGATCTGATGCGGCTTATCATCCGGGGCTTTAACGAAGACCGGGTGGTGGCCGCGGAAGCGGGGACCGGGGTGGGGAAGTCCTTCGCCTACCTGCTCCCGGCCATGCGCTACGCCCTGGACAACGGCGAGCGGATCGTGATTTCCACCGCCACCATCAACCTGCAGCAGCAGCTCTACGAAAAGGACATACCCCTGGTGAACGGGGCCCTGGACAAAAAAATAAAGGCCGTGCTCATCAAAGGCCGGGGAAACTACCTCTGCCGCCGGCGCCTGGGCGACGCGTTGCGGGAGACGGAGCTTTTTGACGAGCACAAGGACGCTCTGGAACGCATCGCCGCCTGGGGGGAAACCACCGCCTCCGGGAGCAGATCGGACCTGTCCTTTCTGCCCGCCGAAAGCCTTTGGTCCCGGGTCTGTTCCGAGGCGGACCTTTGCATGGGCCTCCGCTGTCCCGAACGGGAACGCTGCTTTGTCCTGGCGCTCCGCAGGGAGGCCGCGGACGCCCGCATCCTGGTGGCAAACCACCACCTGCTCTTCGCGGATCTGGCCGCCCGGGCGGAGGGCGCGGGCTACGACGCCCCGGTGGTGCTGCCCCCCTATACACGGGTGATCATGGACGAGGCGCATACCATGGAAAGCGCGGCCACCTCCTTCTTTTCAAAGGAGTTCAGCCGCCTGGGCCT
>JAIROB010000100.1 GCA_031257695.1 Treponema sp.
GACGGGTTTGCCCACTTTGACTACGTGAACCCCGACGCGCCCAAGGGAGGGGCGGTTACCCTGGCGGCGACGGGGACCTACGACAGCTTTCACCTCTATGCCCTGCGGGGGGATGTGTGCGCGGGGTATCAGTACTTCTACGATACCCTTATGGTCGGGTCCGACGACGAGACCGACGCGCTCTATCCCCTGATTGCGGAAAAAATCGAATACGCCGAGGATTACTCCTTTATTGTTTTTTTCATTAACAACGCCGCGAAGGATCAGGAGGGGCAGCCCCTCACCGCCGAAGACGTGGCCAATTCCTTCGCCCTGTTTTATGAGAAGGGGGTGCCCCAGTTCAGGATGTACTACGAGGGGATTGTCCCCACGGTTCTGCCGGGAAACCGGGTCCGCTTTGATTTTACCCTGGGCGGGGACAAGGAAAAGATGATGGGCATCTGCCAGACCACGGTGTTTCCCAAACGGTTCTGGGAGGGCCGGGATTTTTCCGGGCCCCTGAGCGTCCCGCCCCTGGGGACCGGAGCCTACCGGGTGGGGGATTACCGCATGGGCCAGTACGTGATCCTGGAGCGGGTGAAGGATTACTGGGCAGCGGATCTGCCGGTCAACAAGGGGCAGTACAACTACGACACCATCCGGTACGATTACTACCGGGACGCCAATGTGACCTTTGAGGCGTTCAAGGCCGGGGAGTACGATTTCCGCGCGGAGAATTCCGCGGTGAACTGGGCCACCCAGTACACGGGGAAGATCTTCGAGTCCGGTCAGGTGATCCGGGAGGAGCTGCCCCATAGCATTCCCCAGCTCACCCAGGCCCTGACCTTTAACACCGAGCGCCCCGTGTTTCAGGATCGCCGGGTCAGGATGGCGGTGAACTGTTTTTTTGATTTTCAATGGATGAATAAAAACCTCTTCTACAACTCCTACGTCAGGACCCGCAGTTATTTTACCAACACCGATTATGCCGCCACGGGGCTTCCCCGGGCGGAGGAGCTGGCGATCCTCGAGCCGATTCGGGACGGCATTGCCCCGGAGGTTTTTACGAAGGAGTTTAACCCCCCGGTCACCGACGGCACGGGTTTTATCCGGCCCCAGATGCGGGAGGCCATGGCGCTCTTCGCGGAAGCGGGCTGGGATCTCAGGGGGGGGAAGCTGGTCAGCCGGGAGACCGGAAGGCAGATGAGTTTCGAGCTGCTGATCTGGAATTCCACCAGCGAGCGCTACGCGATTCCCTTCCAGCGGAACCTGGCCCGCTTCGGCATCGATATGCGGATCCGTCTGGTGGACAGCACACAATTCCTGAACCGTATGCGGGAAGGGGATTACGATATGCTGGACCAGGGCTATTCGGCCATGCCCTATCCCGACAGCAGCGCCGCGCTGAACTGGCATTCCGACTATATTGACGCCACCTACAACCATGCCCGGGTCCGGGACCCGGCGCTGGATTATCTGGTGGAGGGGATCCTGGCCAACCAGGAAGACGGGGAGGCGCTGCTCCACTGGGGCCGGGCGCTGGACCGGGCGCTGACCTGGAACCATTACATCATCCCCCAGTGGCATATTTCCACCTTCCGTCTGGCTTACCACAAAAAGTTCCGGCGTCCCGCGGTGATGCCGAAGTATTCCTACGGTTTTCAGGCATGGTGGGTGGAATAAATGGCGGCATATATACTGCGCCGGCTTTTGCTGATCATCCCCACCCTCTGGGCGATTATTACGATCAACTTCTTTATCGTCCAGATAGCCCCGGGGGGCCCGGTGGATCAGGCCCTCGCGAATATGCGGGGCGACATGGGCGGGGACATGGCCCTGTCCCGAATCGCCGGCAGCAGCCGGGGGGACGCGGGCGGCCTTGACCGGGGCGAAACTGCCGGGGCCTACCGGGGCGCCAGGGGGCTGGACCCCGAGGTCATCGCCGAAATAGAGCGGCGCTACGGTTTCGACAAGCCCATCGGGGTTCGGTACCTGGAGATGCTCAAAAACTACGCTACCTTCAACTTCGGGGACAGCCTCTTCCGGGGGCGCTCCGTGCTGGGCCTCATCGCCGAGCGGCTCCCGGTGTCCGCCAGCCTGGGGCTCTGGAGCACCCTGATCATCTACCTGGTGTCCATTCCCCTGGGGATTCGCAAGGCGGTGCGGAGCGGCTCCCGGTTCGACCTCTGGACCAGCGCCGCGGTGACCCTGGGAAACGCCATCCCCTCCTTCCTCTTCGCGGTGCTGCTGTTGGCGCTCTTTGCCGGGGGGAGCTTCCTGAAACTGTTTCCGCTCCGGGGGCTTTTTTCCGTGAACGCCCCGGAGATGAGCCTGGGAGCGAGGATCCTGGACTACTTCTGGCACCTGGTCCTCCCCGTCCTGGCGATGATCATCGGGGGCTTCGCGTCGTTGACCATGCTGACCAGGAATTCCTTTCTGGACGAAATACACAAACAGTACGTTATGACCGCCCGGGCCAAGGGGCTGACCGAAAAGGCAGTCCTGGCCAAACACGTGTTCCGCAACGCCATGCTCATCGTCATCAGCGGGTTTCCCGCGGCGTTTATCTCCATGTTCTTTACCGGATCGGTGCTGATCGAAGTGATCTTCTCCCTGGAGGGCCTGGGGCTCCTGGGCTTTGAATCCGCCATGCAGCGGGACTACCCGGTGATCTTTGCCACCCTCTACATCTTTACCCTCCTGGGCCTGCTGCTGTCCCTGGTGAGCGACTTGATGTACACCGTGGTGGATCCCCGGATAGACTTCGAGGCCCGCAGATGAACGGCGCGGCCACTGGCGCCGGGAGGATCCGGCGGCGGCGCTGGGAGCGGTTCAAAAAAAACCGCCGGGGCTTCGTGTCCCTGTGGATCTTCGCCGCGCTTTTTACGGTGAGCCTCTTTTCTGAATTTGTGGCAAACGACAGGCCCGTTCTGGTACGATACGACGGCAGGCTCTACTTTCCGGTCTTCAAAACTTATTCGGAGCTGGTCTTTGGGGGGGAATTTGACATTGCCGCGGATTACCGGGACCCCTATATTATAGAACGGATTGAAGCAAAGGGCTGGATGATCCGGCCCCTCATTCCCTTCAGTTATGCTGTGATCAACTACAACCTGAGCAGCCCGGCCCCTTCGCCGCCGGACAGGGTGAACTGGCTCGGCACCGACGACCGGGGCCGGGACGTGGCGGCCCGCCTGCTCTACGGGTTCAGGATCTCCGTGCTCTTCGGCCTCACCCTGACCGTCTTTTCGTCGATTGTCGGGGTCGTCCTGGGCGCGTTGCAGGGGTACTACGGGGGCTTCCTGGACATTGTCTTCCAGCGCTTCATGGAGGTGTGGTCCGGGATGCCCACACTGTTTCTGCTGATCATCCTGTCCAGCGTCATAGAGCCCACCTTCTGGTGGCTCCTGGGGATAACCCTCCTCTTTGGCTGGATGAGCCTGGTGGGGGTGGTCCGCGCGGAATTCCTGCGTACCCGGAATTTCGAGTATGTTCTGGCCGCCCGCGCCATGGGGATGCGCCACAGCCGCATCATGTTTGTCCACATCCTGCCCAACGCCATGACCAGCGCGCTGAGCTACCTCCCCTTCATCCTGGGGGGTTCCATCACCACCCTGACGAGCCTGGACTTCCTGGGCTTCGGCCTTCCGGTGGGCTCCCCCTCCCTGGGGGAACTGCTGGCCCAGGGCAAGGCGAACCTCCAGGCCCCCTGGCTGGGGATAGCCGCGTTTGTGACCCTGGCGCTGACCATGACGCTCCTGGTCTTCATTGGCGAGGGGGTGCGGGACGCCCTGGATCCGAGGAGCAACCCGTGAGCCGTCTGGTGGAGTACCGGGGCTTCCGCGCCGCCTTCAGGGGCGGCAACGAGGTGGTTCACGGCATAGACTTTTATATTGACGAGCACGAAACCTTCGCGCTGGTGGGGGAAAGCGGCAGCGGCAAGACCGTGACCGCCCAGGCGCTGATGCGGCTGCTCGGCGAGGACCGGATCAGCTACCGCGGGGAGGTCCTTTTTGCGGGGGCGGACGTGCTGCGGATGCAGGAGCGGGAACTCCTCTCCCTCCGGGGGAAGGACATAGGCATGATCTTTCAGGAGCCCATGACCTCCCTCAACCCCCTCCACACCGTGGAAAAACAGCTTGGGGAATCGCTGGCGCTGCACCAGGGGATCCCCCCCCGGAAGGCCCGGCCCCTCATCCTGGAGTGGCTGCAACGGGTGGGGCTGGCGGACGCGGAACGGCGGCTTTCGGCGTATCCCCACGAGCTTTCCGGGGGGGAGCGGCAGCGGGTGATGATCGCCCTGGCGCTGCTCAACCGCCCCAGGCTCCTCATCGCCGACGAGCCCACCACCGCGCTGGACGTGACCATCCAGGATCAGATCCTGACCCTTATCCGGGATCTCCAGAAGGAACTGGGCATGGCGGCGCTGTTTATCACCCACGACCTGGACCTGGTGCGCCGCATGGCCGCGCGGACCGCGGTGATGCGGGACGGCCTGATCCTGGAGAGCGGCGCCACGGAGGATCTGTTTGCCGCCCCCAGGGAGGAGTACACCAGGCTGCTGGTCGCCGCGGACGCGTCCGCGGCGAGCCCCCCGGCGGATCCGGCCGCGCCGGTTCTGGCGGAGGGACGGGGGATTAAGGTGTATTTTCCCATCAAGCGGGGGGTTTTCCGCCGGGTGACGGGGCACGTCAAGGCGGTGGACGGGGTGGACTTTGTCCTGCGCCGGGGACAGACCCTGGGCATTGTGGGGGAAAGCGGCAGCGGAAAGACCACCCTGGGGAAGGCGCTCCTGGGGCTTGAGCGGATCCTCCCCGGGGAGGGGGTTATCCGAATCGAGGGCCGGGAAATCCAGGGGCTGGACGAAAAGGGCCTGCGGCCCCTGAGACGGAGGATGCAGATCATCTTCCAGGACCCCTACGGGTCCCTCAGCCCCAGGATGAAGATCCTCAACATCGTCGGGGAGGGGCTTTTGCTACACCGCATCGGGACCGCGGAGGACCGCCGGGAGCGGGTCGTGAAGGCGCTCGCGGAGGTGGGCATGGGGAACGAAGATTTTCTGGAGCGGTACCCCAACGAATTTTCCGGGGGCCAGCGGCAGCGCATAGCCCTGGCGCGAAGTCTGGCGCTGGAGCCGGACATTCTGGTCCTGGACGAGCCCACCTCCAGCCTGGACCGGACCATCCAGTTCCAGGTAGTAAAACTGCTGCAGGAACTGCAGGAAAAGCGCGGCCTCTCCTACATATTCATCAGCCACGATCTGCGTATTGTCCGCATCCTCTGCCATGACATAGCGGTGATGCGGAACGGCAAGGTGGTGGAAGCGGGAAGCTCCGCAGAAGTGCTACGGAACCCTAGGGAGGCTTACACCAGGGATCTGCTGCGGACTGCCTTTGGGGGATAACTATGGAAAAGAAACGCTGCCCCTGGGCATTGTCCGACGAGCTGTATATCAGGTATCACGACAGGGAATGGGGACGGCCCCTCAAAAACAACCGGAAACTTTTTGAATTGCTTATTCTTGAAGGCGCCCAGGCCGGGCTTTCCTGGCATACCATCCTGAAACGCCGGGAAGGCTACCGGGAAGCCTTTGACGGCATGGACCCTGAAACCATGGCCCGCTACACCGAGCGGGACATCCGGCGGCTTATGCAGGACACCCGGATAATCCGCAACCGGAGAAAAATTGAATCCGCCGCGGGGAACGCCCGCGCGTATCTGCGCATGATGGAGGGGCCCCTTTCCTTTTCACAATGGCTGTGGAATTGGGTTGACGGGAAGCCGGTGATAAACCGCTTTACGACCATGGGGGAGGTCCCCCCGTTTACGCCCCTTTCGGAAACCATTTCCAGGGAGATGAAAAAACGGGGCTTCTCTTTCGTGGGCCCCAGGATTGTGTACGCGTTGCTCCAGTCAGCGGGGCTGGTCAACGATCATCTGGTGGATTGTTTCCGGCACCCGGATTGCGCGGAGCAGGCCAGCCGCCTGGCCCCTTAGGCGCCCTTCATGCAAAAAATCCCGATTATCGGGGCTCCTTATGCGGTTCAAACGGTATAAAAATTCACGAAAGTGAATTTTTATACCGTTTATGCGTGAAGCGCAACAAACTGCTAGTCCTCGAACCCGAAAAAAAAAGAAAGGCGTGCCAAAGTCTCCTGGCTTATGGGTTGGCGATTGCTTGCTGCAATCGTCCTGAAGTTTGGACCAAAGACGCAAATCCCACGCCTTTGACACCCCGCCGGCCTTCCCGAACCAGGCAACTTTAGTTGCCGCGGCTAAAGCCGCAGTCCAGTGGCCGTTTATGGCGGGCTTTCCCAATTACAGTTACGGGCTAGCAGGGGAATCCCGGCTTAAGCCGGCCACCCCTTTCCTCTGAAGCACACTGGTTATTATTAAAACACCGCGCTGGGGTTTTGTCAAGGGAAAAATGCTGTTCCCGATGGCATCAGGGCAGCAGGGAAATCAGGTTGAGGTTTAGTTCCCGGGCCAGGTCCTCGCATTGGGTCACGCTCTTGCAGATCAGATCGGGAACGTGGTGGGCGTCGGCGCAGACCAGGACCCGGAGTTTGTAGTTGCGGGCCAGTTCCCAGACTTCGCGGCAGGGATAGCCCCGCCGGCGGCCCTGGCCGTTGGCGTTGATTTCCACCGGGATGTCCCGCTCCTCGCAGAGCCTGAATATCCGGGCCATGGCGTCCATGAAGGGGCGGTCGGGGTTGAGGTAGCTGTTGATGGGCACATCCGGGTGGGCCAGGAAGGTAAAGAACCCCGTTTCAAGGCCGCGGCATACTTCGTCGGCGTAGCGGCCTATGTCCTTTGGCCGGGATATGGCGAAATAGTCCAGCCTCCGGTCCGTGCTGGTGTGCTGGCCCAGGAGGAGGATCTCATACCCCAGACGGTCCCGCAGATCTTCGTAGTACTCCAACAGGTCGGGGTAATATTCACATTCCAGGCCCTTGCGGATCCTGATAGCGGAAGCGTACTTTGCGATCAGATCGTTGAGATCCCGGTCAAAGGCGTCCAGTTCGTCGCAGCGCATACGGAGCCTGTCGGGATCCCCCGGCAGGGGAATATGCTCGGTAAAGGCCAGTTCCCGGAGCCCCCCCTCTATGCCCGCGCGGATGTACTCTTCAATTTCCCCTGAACCATGGCGGCACCAGCGGGTATGGGTGTGGTAGTTGGCAACCATGTCTCAAGCTTATGGCAAAGTTCGCTTATTTCCAAGGGCCGGCATGGCGCGGCGCGGAGCCGGAGGGGTCAGCCTTCGGTATTTTAGGACGATTTTTTTACAAATTTTTGAAAAACCCGCTTGACAGGCTTCTCCTTTCCGGCTATATTCCTAGTATATTTATAGGTATAATATGATTACGCCGCGCAACCGGCCTAGTTTTCCTGGACCGGCATTTAAAAAAAGGGGTGTATGGACGGCAGGGGCGCTCCTCCCCCGGCCGTCCTTTTTTTTGCGGAGCCCCCTCGGGGCGGATCCGCCCTCCGTGATGGATTTATCGGATAACATAAAAGCGGGATTTGACTCAAACGGGACCGGAGGAGGCCGCCTGTACTGACGAACTCCCCCGGTAGTTAGACAGGCCCCTCAGCAGGGGCGTAGAGGCACACGGCCCGTCTCTAGGAAGCAGGCCGCGCTTTCCGCCGCGGGTATCAGAGCGCTTCCTCCGCCCCTTCAAACTGGCTGTTGTACAGGGCCGCGTAAAAACCGCCCCGGTCGAGCAGTTCCGCGTGGGTGCCCTGCTCCACAATATCGCCGTCCTGTATCGCCAGGATCAGGTCCGCGTTGCGAATCGTGGAAAGCCGGTGGGCTATCACAAAACTGGTGCGGCCCTTCATCAAATTATCCATGGCGGTCTGGATGAGCCCTTCGGTCCGGGTGTCGACGCTGCTGGTGGCTTCGTCGAGGATCAGCATCCCCGGATCGGCCAGAATAGCCCTGGCTATGGTGAGGAGCTGTTTTTGCCCCTGGCTGATGTTGGAGGTTTCCTCGTTCAGTTCCATGTTGTAGCCCTCGGGCCAGGTGTGGACAAAGAAGTCGACCTGGGCGGCCTTGGCGGCCTCTTCCACCTCCGCGTCGGTGGCGTTAAGCCGCCCGTAGCGGATATTTTCCCGGATGGTGCCGTTGAAAAGCCAGGTGTCCTGCAGCACCATGCCGAAGAGGTGGCGCAGATCGTCCCGGGTAAAGAGCTTGATGTCGTGGCCGTCTATGGCAATGGAACCCCGGTCGGCGTCGTAGAAGCGCATGAGGAGTTTCACGATGGTGGTCTTGCCCGCGCCGGTGGGGCCAACGATGGCTATTTTCTGTCCCGTCTTCACCTCCGCGCTGAAGTCCTTTATTACCGGCACGGAGGGATCGTAGCCGAAACCCACATGATCAAAGGTGACCTGCCCGGCTATGCCCTTTGTCGACAGAGGCTCGGCGGTTTCGGGAACCTCCTCGGGCTGTTCCAGGAATTCGAAGACCCGCTCCGCCGCCGCGGCGGTTTGCTGCAGCATATTCGTCACCTGGGCGATCTGGTTAATGGGCTGGCTCAACTGCCGGACGTATTGGGTAAACGCCTGGATTCCGCCCAGGGTCATGCGTCCCTGCACGGCCAGGGCTCCCCCGGCGATACAGATCCCCACAAAAATGATGTTCCCGATGAGGCCGTTGAGGGGCATCATAAGGCCGGAAATGAAATTGGCCCGCCAGGCGGCGTTGTAAAGAACATCGTTGCTTTCATTGAAGGTTTCCACGGATTTTACTTCCCCGGAAAAAGCCTTTACCACCGTATGGGCGGAGAACATCTCCTCCACATGGCTGTTCACCTGGCCAAGGTAGGTTTGCTGGGTCCGAAAAAGAACCTGGGAATGTTTGATGATCACTCGGACGACCAGGAAGGAGAGGGAAAGCAGGGCCAGGGAGGCTACGGTGAGGGGCCAGTTTATGGTGCACATGATGGCGATGATCCCCAGGAGCTGGCACGCGGAGGTGATCACCTGGTTGATGCTCGTGTTGAGGGTCATGGTAACGGTATCCACGTCGTTGGTGATTCGGGAAAGGATCTCCCCGTGGGTGGTGCCGTCAAAGAAGGTAAAGGGCAGCCGGTGGATCTTTCTGGAAAGATCGTCCCGGAAACGGTAGGTAAGGTTGGCGCTGATGCCGGACATGACCCAGCCCTGAATGAACTGGAAAACCGTGCCCACCACAAAAAGCCAGATGAGCCAGGAGATGATCTGGGCTATGCGGACAAAGTTGATGGACCCTGTTCCCCGCATCTGGGCCATGGCGCCGTTAAAGAGCTCGTCGATTACCATGCCGTTGATCCGGGGCCCCAGGATCTGGAGAATCGTCGCCAGCACGGTGAGGAACCCTATCAAAATAAACTGGGGGATATAGGGCTTGATGAACACGAGAAGTCGCCGCATGGTGCCCTTAAAATCCCGCGCGGTTCCTCCCATCATAAAGCCCATGGGGCCTCCCCCGGGACCGCCTGGTCCGGGGGGACGGCGGGTACGGGGCCGTTCCGTGGCGCTCAGGGTTTGCCGCACCACGGGGCCGCCGAAACTCTCCCTCTGGGGAGGGGGGCCGCCGGGGCCGCCACCCTGGGGCGGGCCAAAGCCGCCGCCGCCGGGGGGACCGCCGGGACCGCCGCCCTGGGGCGGGCCAAAGTTGCCGGAACCGCCCGGAGGCGGGAAATTTCTGTTGTTATTGTCGCTCATGCCAATTCCTCCTCGGGCAGTTGGGACACTGCTATTTCACGGTATTCAGGACAGGTTTTAAGGAGTTCCCGGTGGGTTCCCTTGCCCACTATCTTACCCCGGTCCAGCACGATGATCTGATCCGCCGTCATAATGGTGCCCACCCGCTGGGCTATGACCAGTTGGGTAACGCCCTTCCGTTTTTCCCGCAGGGCCCGGCGGAGCTGGGCGTCGGTGCGGAAGTCCAGGGCGGAGAAGCTGTCGTCAAAGACGAGGATCTCCGGTTTTTTTGCCAGAGCCCTGGCTATGGAGAGCCGCTGCCTCTGACCGCCCGAAACATTGGCGCCCCCCTGGGCAAGGTAGGAGTTGTATTTATCGTAGGCGGCTTCCACGAATTCGGAAGCCTGGGCAATGTCCGAAGCCTCCTTTATTTCGTCATCCCCGGCATCTTCCTTGCCGTAGCGGAGGTTGAAAGCCACGGTGCCGGAGAGGAGCACGCTTTTTTGGGGAACAAAGCCCAGCCGGGAACGGAGTTCCTTCTGGGTCATTTCCCGTATATCCACCCCGTCCACGAAGATCTCCCCGGAACTTACGTCGTAGAAGCGCAGCAGCAGGTTGGTGATCGTGGTCTTGCCGGAACCCGTGGAGCCTATGACGGCGCAGGTCTTTCCCGGTTCCACGGTAAAGGAAATATTCGTCAGCGCGTCCGTATCGGCCTTGAGGTAATGGAAGGAAACATTCCGGAATTCGATACGGCCCTTCTGATCCTCCCGGGGGCTCAGGGGGCTTGCGGGATCCGTAATGGTGGGCTCGCTTTCCAGCACCTCTACGATACGTTTCGCCGAAACCGCGGTGCGGGGGATGATCTGGAACATCATGGTCATCATCATAAAGGACATGATGATCTGCATGGTGTACTGCATGAAGGCCATAAGGTCCCCCACATTCATGCCCGCATTGGCGATCTGGCGCCCGCCGAGCCAGATGATGAGCAGAGTAACGCCGTTCATAATGGCCCCCATGAAGGGCATCTGGACCATCATAAGGCGCTGCACAAAGAGGTTGAGTTTGGTCTGGCCCAGGTTTACCTGGTCAAAGCGGTCCATTTCATACTTCTGGGTGCCGAAGGCCCGGATCACCATGAGGCCGTTGAGGGTTTCCCGGGCGGTCTGGTTGAGTTTGTCCACCATGGTCTGGATGAGCCGGAATTTCGGGGTGGCGATGGACATAAAGGTTACGACGATGCCCAGCATACAGATAACCGCCAGAGCGATGATCCAGCTCATGGAAACGGATTTTTGAAGGGCCATGAATACCCCCCCTATGCCCTGGAGGGGGGCGAAGAGCACCATCCTGAGGCCCATCATAAGAAACATTTGGAGTCCCATGACATCGTTGGTGCAGCGGGTGATGAGGGACGCTGTTGAGAATTTATCAAACTCCGTGGCGGAGAAGCTCTCCACCTTGGCAAAAACCCGTTTCCGCATATCCCTGGCGAATCCGGCGGCAAGGCGGGACGAAAAAAAGCCCACCCCCACGGATACCAGGCCGGCGGCAACAGTTATGCCCAGCATGATAAAACCGACATTAAAAATCAGACCAGTGTCATTCCGCGCCAAGCCCTCGTTTACAATTCGAGCCATGAGATTGGGTAAGCTAAGCTCTAAAATGGATTGACCGGCAAGACACAGGACCACGACGCAGAAGCTCCCCAGGTAGGGGCGCAAGTACTTTGCTAACTTTAACATTTTACCTCTCGATTTCGTTAGAAAATACAAATATTTACATAAATTGTCAAGGCGGCCCGTGAGGGTATTCAGGGCATCGGCGTTTACTTTTCAACCGTTGCGAAATTACCGGAATTTGGAGAATTTTTTACCGCTAAGTCAAAAAAGTCGAAAAAGGAAGGGAAAAAGGGGGTTCGGAGTAAACCTTCTTCGACTTCTTTGACTTCGCGGTTCATTTTTTCTTCAAATCATTCCGGGTTTAGAGAAAAGATCCACGCGCCGCTCTGCGGCGGCGCGGATATATCCCCCGCGGGGCTGGCGCCGGACCCCAACCCCGCGGTTCCCTGTAAGCCCGGCGGCACAGGGCCGCGCCAAACACATTGGGGACAGCCCCCAATCGTAGTCTAGCGCAGCCCCCGCCATCGGAAACAGGCTATGCTCCCGGAGCGTTTTCCGGAGGAGGAGCGGCGTTTGCCTGGGCAGCCTTCATCATCTGCTCCATGAGCCGTTTCTGGTTTTCCGCCATGTAGAACTGGGCTTCGGAATCCTTGATCCGGTAGGCGAAAAGCGTGATTAAGATGCTAATCAAGGTGGTCGGCACGGGGATCAGGAACATGAGCCTGACCATGAGCTCCGGGTTTGCCACCACGGGCGGGTAGACGCTTTGATCAAAGCCGATGAACCGGTAGATGATGGGCGTGATGGGGGTTGCCAGGAGCATCCCTATGGACATGGGCAGCATAGCCAGGGTCATGGCGGCGACGCGGATATCCTTGCCGGTCTTGTAGAGCTGCTCCTCCGCGGGGTTGAGGTACATATTGAAGCCGAAGGAGGTGCTGGCCATCATAACGATGGAGGACAGGGCGTTGATAGCCACGTAAACGTAGACGCGCTGGTAGGCGAAGATGGCGTTGATCACCGCGGTGATGCAGAGGAAGCAATTCACCGCGATGGTGGTCCGCTTCATGCCAATCCTGCGGCCCAGGGGCGGCATGACGAAGGCTCCGAAGAGGCCCGCGGCGGTGGTGATGGTGTTGCCTATGGACTGGTACCTGAGGTTTTCGTACCCCGGCGTTTTGGTGGCCGCGTAGATAAAGTAGTATACTGCAAGGCCCATGCCTATCATGCCCATGGAGGAGATGATGTCCCGGACGGCGAACCAGACCAGGGTTTTGTTGGTAATGTAACCCTTGTACATTTCAAGGAAGCTCACATTGGTCATGGTGTTTTGCTTCCGGTTGGGATCGTAGACATCGTAGGACTTGGACACGAAAAACAGGTACAGACCGCCCAACACGGCGAAGATGCCGTAAATAATGGCCAGGAAGCGATAGCCGTTCCCCACGTCCACGAGGCTGCCGCCCCTCATGCCCATCCAGAGGTTGTTGAAGTACAGAGCGAGGAGGGGCGTGGAAAAGCTGGTCACAATGCCGATGGCGTTGGTGGACTGCATGGTCAGGGCGCTAATCCCCAGGCGGTTCGCCAGGTTGGGGCCGCAGATCTTCATCATCAACCCGTTGCTGGCGGCCATGGTGAAGTTGGTGGGTATGCGGGATATAATGAAGCCCAGGGTGACCAGCGCCACCTTTCCGGGGGTGTTGATCGTGGGGATAAAGCAGAGCACCGTTCCCGCAAAACTCGCCAATCTGCATCCGATGACCCAAGAGCGGTACTGCCCCATCTTGCTGTTGGACTTCTGCACAATCGACGGAGCGATGAGGCCGAAGGGCAGGTTGAAGAGCCCCGCAATGGCGGTCAGAGTCGCCACCACAGTCGGCGTGATGCCGATATAGTTCTGCATATACAAGGTCAGGTACCCCATGGGGATGACCATGCTAAAACCAAGAGCAATGCTGTTAAACACATACGCTACCCGCACTTTTAGGGGTAGATCCATCTTGGCCTGCGCCGGCGCGGCCGGCTGCGCAACTGTACTCATAAAATCCTCCTTCCCTTTGTGGTGTGCCCCAGCGGAAAGGCATGGCCATATCGCCGGCTGCTGCGCGGCTGAGCGTTTCCTTTCCACGAATGGCGCCATTAGTATAGCATGGGAAATTTAACGCCGTCAATTTTTTTATTCGTGCTGAGGGGTTTAATACCCCGCCCTTCAGGGCGGTTAAAAAGGTATTAAACCCCGAATGCAATACCTCGGGAGAACAACAACCTCGCCCTTCAGGGCGAGGTTGTTGATTTGGAGCTTCAATAGGGATGCTTAAAAACAACCACCCGGTTATTCAACCCGTCCTTCGTAACGCAGTAACAGTGTATATAAGCCAGATCCCCCGGCAAAGCCGGGGGATTGAGTGGCGGGACCACTCAAAGCGGTTTGTTTAGGAAATAACATAACCACATAGCAGTTGTTCCAAAACTTCAATCTTGGAACAGCCGCCATGGTCATGTTGTTTTTGTACAGTTCGCGCAGCCCTCCCATCGGGGAGAATGGAAAGGCTATGCTCCCGGAGTATTTTCCGGAGGAGGAGCGGCGTTTGCCTGGGCAGCCTTCATCATCTGCTCCATGAGCCGTTTCTGGTTTTCCTGCATATAGAACTGGGCCTCAGAATCCTTGATCCGGTAGGCGAAAAGCGTGATTAAGATGCTAATCAACGTGGTCGGCACGGGGATCAGGAACATGAGCCTGACCATGAGCTCCGGGTTTGCCACCACGGGCGGATAGACGCTCTGGTCAAAGCCGATAAACCTATAGATGATAGGCGTGATGGGGGTCGCCAGGAGCTGGCCTATGGTCATGGGCAGCATAGCCAGGGTCATGGCCGCGACGCGGATATCCTTGCCGGTTTTGTAGAGCTGCTCCTCCGCGGGGTTGAGGTACATATTGAAGCCGAAGGACATGGTGGCCATCATAATGATGGAGGACATGGCGTTGATAATTACGTAGACATAGATGCGCTGGTAGGCGAAGATCGCGTTAATCACCGCGGTAGCGCATAAGAAGGCGCTGGCCGCGATAGTGGTCCGCTTCATGCCAATCCTGCGGGCCAGGGGCGGCATTATAAAGGCTCCTAGAAGCCCCGCGGCGGTGGTAATGGTGTTGCCTATAGACTGGTACCTGAGGTTTTCGTACCCCGGCGTTTTGGTAGCCGCGTAGATAAAGTAGTATACCGCAAGGCCCATGCCTATCATGCCCATGGAGGAGATGATGTCCCGAACGGCGAACCAGACCAGGGTTTTGTTGGTAATGTAACCCTTGTACATTTCAAGGAAGCTCACATTGGTCATGGTGTTTTGCTTCCGGTTGGGATCGTAAACATCGTAGGGCTTCGACACACTAAACAGGTACAAAACGCCCAGCACGGCGAAGATACCGTACACGATGGCCAGGAAGCGGTAACCGTTTCCCACATCGACAAGGCTGCCGTCCTTCATGCCAAGCCAGAGGTTGTTAAAATACAGGGCCAGGAGGGGGGTAGAAAAGCTGGTGACGATGTTGATGGCATTGACGGCCTGCATATTCAGGGCGCTAAGTCCGAGACGGTTCCCCAAATTGGGGCCGCAGATCTTCATCATCATGCCGTTGTTGGCGGCCATGGAAAAGTTGGTAGGTATGCGGGCGATAATAAAGCCCAGGGCCACCAGGGCCACCTTTCCGGGGGTGTTGAGGGTGGGAATGAAGCACAGAACCGTTCCCACAAAGCTTGCCAAGCCGCATCCGATGAACCAGGACCGGTACTGGCCAATCTTGCTGTTGGACTTCTGCACTATGGATGGGGCGATAAGGCCGAAGGGAAGGTTGATGAGCCCCGCAATGGCATTCAGGGTTGCCACCAGGGTCGGCGAAATGCCGAGGTAGTTTTGCATATACAAGGTAAGGTAGCCCATAGGGATAACCATAGCAAAAGCTCCGGCAATGCTGTTAAACACGTAGGCTACCCGTACTTTTATGGGCAGATCCATCTTAGGGGCCGCCGGCGCGGCCGGCATAGACGCTGTACTCATAAATATCCTCCTTAAGCGATTTGTTTTTACCGCAGCGGGGTAGGGCGGAATGATCGCGCTGCTGCCTCTGCCGGTGGTATAACCAGCATAGCACGGTAAATTTTACACGTCAAATTTTTTTTCAGGATTCTTGCCGTGTCAGGTCCCCAAAAGGGGGAAGCCTCCCCCTCGGCTGGGGGTCCGGGGGTAGTCGTCAACCGCTGCCGCGGTCAATTGGAAACCCCCGGAGAGGGGGTAGCGGAAGACTTGCGAAGCAAGGCTGGAGCGAGGGGGAGGCTTCCCCCTCCTTGACTTGCCGGCGGCGGTTTTTAAAATGCGCCCGAATGCGGGGCATTTTCTTTTCCGTTCTTTTTCAGTACAATAACCCCATGGCTCAAACTAGTACCATTACCCGGGACCAGGCCTGGGAGTTGTTTAAGAGGCACAATAAAGACCCCTTCCATATTCAGCACGCCCTTACCATGGAGGGGGTGCTGCGCTGGTACGCCGGGGACCTGGGATACGCCGCGGAGGAGGAGTTCTGGGGCATCGTGGGGCTGCTCCACGACATAGACTTTGAGGAATACCCCGACCAGCACTGTATCAAAGCCCCGGAGCTGCTGCGGCAGGGCGGAGCGGGGGAGGACATTATCCACGGGGTGTGCAGCCACGGCTATGAACTGACCGT
>JAIROB010000050.1 GCA_031257695.1 Treponema sp.
GGCGCATGGCTAACCTCCCCGAAAACCAGTTTTCTCATAGGTTTTCTCATAGGTATTGGTCAGCTAAACGCCGGTTTTTCCGGTGGTTTAGTCTAAGTCCTTACCCTGTAAGGACTTAACTACAGCCAGGACCGGGAATCGAACCCGGGACCTACGCATTACGAGTGCGTCGCTCTACCGTCTGAGCCATCCTGGCAATCCGAACCCTACTGTATCAGATTGGGCGGGGAAAGACAAGGCGCCGCAATGCGCCATCAGCAATTCCGAATTCAAAAAATGGTCAAATACCAGACAGCTATTGAAGGGCTTACTAGACATAAGCGGAGGGTAGTAGAAAAAAACAAAGTCTCCGCGCCCAAGACCCCCTATGGGCCCGCCTTTTGCTGGCACGGGGCTGTGCTTACACAAAGCATGAAAGGGTCCTGGCCCGGTAACTTAGTCTCTGCACAGCCCCGGAGACCCAACCGGGCCCATAGGGGGATCCGCAGGTCTTTTCGGTTTTGGGATTTTGAATGCGGAATTGCTGTAACCGCCGGGGGATACTTGACATTTTGTCGCATTTCAGGCGACAATTACCTTCTACCGTATTTTAATGAGAAGGTTTGGTATGAAAACGACATTTGTAAAACCCGCTGAAGTGGAACGAAAGTGGTTTGTCATCGACGCCGAGGGCAAGGTCCTCGGACGCATCGCGGCGCGGGCGGCTTCCATAGTCAGGGGAAAAGAAAAGACCGTGTATGCGCCCCACCAGGAAGTGGGGGATTTTGTGGTGGTGGTGAACGCCGAAAAGATCCTGGTAACCGGCCGGAAGTTCCAGGATAAGCTGTACCACCACCATAGCGGCTATGTGGGCGGGCTGAAAACCACCACCTACGAAAAACTGCTCGCGCGGCATCCCGGTTCCCCCCTGCAACTGGCGATCAAGGGCATGCTTCCCAAGGGGCCTCTGGGCCGGAAACTATTGAAGAACGTTAAGGTCTACCCGGGTTCCGCTCACCCCCACGCGGCGCAGAACCCCCAGGTTATTGAGCTATAAAACAGGAGCTGGATAGTGACGAAGAATCTTGGTATTGGAACCGGCCGGCGGAAAACCGCGGTGGCGCGGGTGTATGTGCGGGACGGGGAAGGCAAAATTACGATCAACGGCAGGGATCTGAACAGCTATTTTTCGCTGGGCGAACACAGCATGGTGGTGCGCCAACCCCTCATGGTAACTGCCAGCGAAAATAAGTTTGACATCCTGATCAATGTCTACGGCGGCGGGCCCAACGGCCAGGCCGGCGCGTGCCGCCACGGGCTTTCCAGGGCGCTCAGTCAGATTGACCAGGCCAATTACGCCGCCCTGCGAAACAACGGGTTTATGACCAGGGATTCCCGGATGGTGGAACGCAAGAAGTACGGCCAGGCCGGCGCGCGCAGGCGTTTCCAGTTCTCCAAGCGCTAACATCGCCGGAGCCTTGGATCCCGGGGGCGCGACCCGGGAGGATGGCCCCCCTTTGCCGGCAGTTTCGGTCACGACGCTGAACGAAACCGGGGCCGGGCGGGGGATTATCCGCATCGGTCTTTCGGAGGGCTCCCTGTTTTCCCTCAACACAAGCTATCTGCCCCCTTCTTTTCAGGAGGGGGGTTATTTTTTCCCGGGCAAGGAAATTTCCGCCGAAGAAGATCAGGCCCTCCGATCCGCCGCCGGCTGTTACCGGGCGGAACAGGCCGCGTTGCGCCTGGTAGCCAGGGCGGAGCAGACCTGCGCCGGCCTCAGGCACAAGCTGGAGCAGCGGGGCCACCGGGCGGACCACGCGAATGCGGCGGTATCCCGCCTGACGGAGCTGGGAATCCTGGACGACCGCCGTTTCGCCGAGCGGTGGATCCGGTCCCGGCTTTACCGGGGCGCGGACAGCCCCCTCAGGCTTGTCAAGGGCCTCTGCCGGCGGGGCATAGACCGGAACACCGCCGGGGAGGCGCGGAAAAACGCGCTGGACTTCGACCTGGAAACGGAGCTGCTGGGGAGGTTTATCGCAAAAAAATACCCCCAACCGGAACGCGGGGGGCGGGAAAGCCGGTTTCTTAAAGCGCTGCTGAAACGGGAGGGGTTTTCACCCCCCGTAGTGGAACGGTACTGGGACGAACACTAAAGGCCGGAACTAAGGGCATTTTTCATGGGCGATAATGGACTTGAACCATCGACCCCCTGCGTGTCGAGCAGGTGCTCTAACCAAACTGAGCTAACCGCCCGGATGCTCCCCATAGGTATACCAGAAAACCGGAACCCTTGTCAACAGCACCCCCTGCCGGGCTATTACCAAAGACGAGGGAGATCCCAAGGCTGTGAATTTATGCCCGTTCCCGAACCGCCACGTTGATTTCAATCTTGCCCAGGGGCCCCAACTCCATGGGAACGATGAGGGCCTCAACTTCACGGTTGGAGATTTCCATGTTCTCGCCGGTAAAGAGCGCCGGCGGGGTTAGATCAAACTTAAACCCCAGGTCGTGGAGCTTTGTCACCGCCTGGGCGGTGATCATATTGGCCAGCTCCTGGATAGTAGCCTTGCCAAGCTCGTCCATGGCGGTAAAGGTTTCGCCGTTCATGGCGCCCGCAATCCCCAGGGCGGTTTGTTTCGTCATATCGAACACTACCCGGCCTTCCACATCCCCCGCAAGGCCGACAATGGCCGCTACCCCCATGATGGACATGGTGGTGGATTTGAGGTAGAGATCCCCCCGCTTAACATCGGTATTAAGCACTTCCTTTAATACGCTAAAAGCCGCTTCAACAAAGGGGTTGATATATTCGACTCGCATGGCCTACTCCTTTCCTAATTTATTACGCTCGCATAAAAGCGGAAACCGCTCCTTTGCCTACGGGAATCCATTCGCTTTCCGGCAGATTCTCGTTGGTCCCCAGAACAATCACCCCCCGGGTTTTCAGCTTTTCGAAAAAATCCGCCATGATCTTCCCCTGCTGCTGTTCGTTAAAGAACGAAACCAAATCCCGGGCCACGATAATATCCAGCTCAGGAAGGGGGTTTTCGTTCAACACATCGTGGTATTCGAAGAGTATCGAATCCCTGATAGCCGGACTGAAACTATAGCCGTTTTTTCCGCTGGTCATAAATTCCCGGCAATACTCCGGCACATCCTCCAGGTCAAAGGTCATATTCGGCGCGGAACTGATGGCCATTATATCGCTATCGTTAGCCCAAACCTTGATATGCCCCTGGGGATACCGTGACTTGAGTATACACGCTATTGAATAGGTTTCATAGCCCTTGCCGCAGCCCAGGTCCCAGACCTGGATATTGTTGGAGGGCAAATCCGGCAAAATCGCCTTGAAGGCATCGGCCAGGTCGTCGCTCCAGAAAGTCCCGGTATCGGGGGACGCGAAGGTCTGGAGGAATTCGTCGGCGTCGCCGGCGTTTTTAAGCTGAATGTCGCTGCCGCCGTGGGTAAGGGTCCATTCGGCAAAACGCTTGCGTATCCAGCCGTCGTTAAAGGGGCCCGCTGAAAATTTCCGTATGGCGGCCAAACTTTCCTTAATAAACTGCAGATCCGAATCCCGGGGCGCGGAAACCGGCGCCGGGGCGGCAGCGGAGGCCGCGGGGGACGCAAAAATCTCCTGGGCAACGGGGGCAATGCCTTCCTGTATGGCCTGGCCCCGGGGCTTGGCCTTGTCGTCCTCGCTTTGGGTAAAGATCCGGACCACATCCAGGATGATAAAGAGCTCCCCCTGCTTTTCCACCACGCCGCTGATGTATTTGATGTTAATATCCCCAAAAATAGGGTGCGGGGGCTGGATCTGATCCGAATTGATCCCCAACACCCGGTCGATCTTGTCCACAATGGTGCCGTATACCCGGTCTTCAATGCGGAGGATCAGCATATTTTCCATGCCGTCCTTTTTTTTATCCACCGGAAGGTGGAAAAAAACCCGGAGATCCACAATGGGGATGATATCGCCCCGGAGGTTGTACACCCCCCGGACAAAGGACGCGGCATTGGGAACGTAGGTGAACTTATCCGCCTTGGCTATTTCCTTGACGTTCATAATGTCCACGGCGTAGTCCTTGCCGCCCAGGGAAAAGGTAATTATCGTATAATCAACCGCTTCAACCCGCTCTTTCCGTTCCTGCAGATCGGCGTTCAGCTCCGCCAAATCTCTTGTCACTGCCATAGTTTTCCTCGCTGTGCCGGCATCCCCTTAGATCTGTGGATTTTTTGCCTGTCCCGGCAAAAAATCCCGCTTAACGGGCATGCCTTGCTACCGGTAGTTTTCGCGCACACGCCGCGCTTCCATCTCCTGACGGAGTCCCAGCTCCAAAAGCTGGCTTACGTCGATGATCAGGGAAACCGAACCGTCTCCCAATATGGACGCTCCGGCGATTCCCGGAGAGTTGGTGAACTGATCCCGCAGGGGCTTGATGAC
>JAIROB010000054.1 GCA_031257695.1 Treponema sp.
AGGTTGCTTGTCCGTTTTGGGGAAGGGTATGTTCGCGTTTCAAAAGGTTTGGCAACAAAATTAAAACAACATTATTTTTAATTTTACCAATTAATTTTTTAAACCCCCCCCCCCCCCCCCCCCCACGTTTTTTCACGGTAAACAACAAAAGGATCCGCTCTTCCGCAAAAAAAGGACGCTGTCACAGGAAAGCGGCTATAGCCGCGGAGCTTGCTCTGTCCACGGATCGGCGCGGGAACTCTTTTGTAAACTATACCCTGGCCCAGCCGTACAAGCAACGCAGCCGGATAGTATTCGGTATATGGCCGGGCCAGGGTTTTTTTATCATCCCGGGCAAGGAGGGATGTAAAATAAAGGCAAGGAGGTATAGCCCGATGAGCAGGGTTTGACCTGCCCTTTTTATGGCGTAAAGAGGAAACCTGCGGCGGCCGATTTCTTAGCGGATCCCGTGCCGCCGCAGGCGCTTTTTAAAGCATTGTAATTTTACCCGCTTTTTCCGCTTTTATCAATGCATAAACGCGTATCCGTATACCGGTAATCCTCTTTTTGCATAAGCCCTGTTGCGGCTCCACCCTGCCGCAGCGGGGCGGTTTTTCCATGGTTTATGGAAAAAAGGAAGTGTCCCCGAATTTGAAGCGGGGGTTATTTTACCATTGGCAAGGAGAAGTATCAGAATGAAAAACCAAGTATACGGCAGGGGAATGGCGATTGCTGTGGCGGCAATCGCAACCCTGGCGCTTTTAAGTTGCGTCAGCCCGACTGATACCGGTCAAAGCGGCGAAAACCACATACTCACGTTTACGATAAACGGGAGGGATGCGGGAATCAACCACGATACCGGCCGCGTTACGGTTGTGCTTCCCGCGGAAACCGACGTGAGCAGCCTGGCCCCGACTATCGCCGTGTCGGACAAGGCTACGGTAAGCCCCGGATCGGGCGCGGCCCGGAATTTTACGGAGCCGGTGAGTTACACGGTGACCGCGGAGAACGGGGATACCCGGATCTATACGGCGGCGGCGGCGCTGCTTCCGGCGGATCTGGACACGGCGCTCTCCGAAGCGGCGGGCGCAAAGAGCGGGATAGTGACGGCGCCCGCGGCGGAGGAAGCGCCCGAGGGGGCCGAATGGGTTCCCCAGGAGGCGCTGGAGGATCTGAACGAGGCCATAGCCAAGGCGGAAAGCGTGGCGACCAAGCCCGGCGCCACGGAGGAGGAAAAGGCCGATGCCTTGGAGGAGCTGGCCAAGGCTGTTGAGGACTTTGAAAACGCGAAGCAGACGGGGGCCAAAACAGAGACAGAAGCGGTGAATAAATCCGCTCTGACCGGCGCCATTGCCGCGGCCAACGCTGCCAAGGCCGGCATTGCGGTGGACACCGCCGCGGCGAATGTGCCCGTGGGGACCTATTGGGTTACCCAGGCGGAATGGGACGCTTTGAACACGGCCATACGGGCGGCGGAAGCGGTCGCCGCAAATGCCGGAGCGACCCAGGCGGAAACGGACGCCGCGGCGGGCCCCCTGACTGCGGCGGCCTCAGCCTTTGCCGGCGCGAAAAAGGCGGGAACCCGGCCGGTAGCGGGGACGACGGATAAAACCGCGCTGAACGCCGCAATTATTGCGGCCAACGCCGCCAAGACCGCCGTTGTGGTGAATACCGCCGCGGCGAATGTGCCCGTGGGGACCTATTGGGTTACCCAGGCGGAATGGAACGCTTTGAACACGGCCATAACCGCGGCGGAAACCATAGCGGAGAAAACCAACGCAACCCAGACGGAAGCTAACGGCGCGGAGGCTGCGCTGACAGCGGCAACTACAGCCTTTAACGGCGCGAAGAAAGCGGGAACTAAAACGGAAACACCTGCGGAAACGGATAAAACCTCGTTGAACTCCGCTATTACCGCGGCCGCTGCCGCCAAACTCGGCGTTGATGTGGACACCGACGCCGCGAATGTGCCGGAGGGAAGCTCCTGGGTTACCCAGGCTGAAATGGACGCTTTGAACGTCGCCATAGGCGCTGCGGAAACCGTCGCGGAGAAGGCCGATGCGACCCAGGCGGAAGCGGACGGGGCGGAGGCTGCCCTGGCCGCGGCGGTTACGGCTTTTAATGCCGCTAAGAAGGCGGGAACCAAACCGGAAACGCCGGAGGAGGCGGATAAAACAGCGCTGAACGAAGCGATTACCGCGGCCAATGCCGCCAAACTCGGCGTTGCCGTGGACACCGCCGCTGGGAATGTGCCTGTGGGAACCTCCTGGGTTACCCAGGCTGTGATGGACGCATTGAACGCGGCCATAGACGCGGCGGAAATCGTCGCCGAAAATGCCGGAGCGGCCCAGGCGGAAGCGGACGGGACGGCGGCTGCCCTAACCACGGCGGTTACAGCCTTTACCGCAGCGAAACGGGACGGAACCAAACAGCCTCCGGCGGAAAATAAAACCGCGCTGACCGGCGCCCTTACTGCGGCCGCCAACGCCAAGAAAGACGTTGCCGTGGACACCGCGGCAGGGAATGTGCCTGTGGGGACCTCCTGGGTTGTCCAGGCTGACATAACCGCCTTGAACACGGCCATAACCGCGGCGGAAACCGTCTCCGCCAATGTCGACGCGACCCAGGCGCAGGTGGACGGAGCGGCAGCCGCTTTAACCGCGGCGGTTACAACCTTTAACGCCGCGAAAAAAGCGGGAACCTTTGTGGCGGTGACGGGCATTGCTTTCACCGTGCCGACCAACGGAACCAGGGGCTATGCGGTAAGCCTGGCCGGGGCGACCGCGCAGCCCGCGACGGCGAGCTATACAACCATTGTCTGGACCCTTAAAACCGCCGCGGACGGAACTATTGCAGGGAACATCTTTACGCCCTCTGTTACCGGTGAGGTGACGCTGGTCGCCACCATCGCTAACGGGACCGCGATAGGCACGGCCTATTCCAGGGAATTCAAGATTACGATTAAAGCTCCCGGAACACTCGATCCCACGGTGGGCCTGGGGGATTACCCTTCCATTACGTTGAAGGACGGGACCGGGGCGCCGCTTCCCTATGACGAGCCAGTCTACGTTGAGCTGGGAGCGGAGTATTCCGTTCACATTGACGGGAGCGACTATACCGGTATTGCCTGGTTCCTGAACGGCGAGAGGCAGACGGTGACCGGCAGCCTGATTTACCTTGACACCAACACTGCGGGAACCATCAAACTTACGGTCGAGGGAAAGCGGAAGGATACGCCCGAGAGCAGCGAAATATACACTTTTATAATTAAGAATTAGCAATTAGCAGGTAGGAGGAGATGATGATGAACCGCAGAGGACACGGGGTTCGCAGAGGAAGAACGGGAGAGTTACAATGCTCCGCGTGCTCTGCGCTCTCTGCGGTTTCCTTCTTAAAAATTTAAATGCAGAGGAGAAATGAAATGAAAAACTTGCGACAGTCAGTGTTGGGTTTAACACTGGTTCTGTTTATGACCGGATGCGCAGCCATACTGCAAAGTCCCGAAGAAGGGAAAACCGGGACGGTTACTTTTACTGTCGGCGTTGAACAGGGCCGGACCGCGGCGCCTTCGCTGGATCAGTTTGCCAAAATCGTGCTGAGCTTTGAGGGGTCCCCCGCCGTGGCGGATGTGCCCGTCACTAAGGGCAAAGCGGCGGCAATCCTGCCGGCGGGTTCCTGGAAGGTTAGGGCGAAGGCGTATAAAGGCGCGGAGGACACGGACCCCGCGGCACAGTCGGCGGAGAATGCTATCGAATACAACGGCGCGAGCGTAAGCGGGAACACCGTCTTTGTGCTTGTGCCGGCGGGAGAAGGGCCGGGAACCCTGCGCTACCTAGCTGCCCTGCCGGAGGGCCTTGCCCTGAATGGCGGCAGCAGCATTACTATTACGCAGGACGGCGCGGCTCCCAAAAGCCTTGACAACGATGATTTTGCCGACGGCGTTCACACGATAAGCGAAGCGGGAGAAACGGTAACCGCGGAGCTGGACGGGGGCTGGTACACGGTGGATATTCTGCTGGCAAGCGACGGCGGCAGGACCGCGGTGTTCCGGCAAAACATACGGATACTGCCGGGCCTGGTTACGGAAATCGACTTTGCCCCCGCCGCGGAGGACTTTCTGAGCTTTGAAGCCCGGGCGGCCCTGACTTCCCTTGCAAGTCTGACCTTTGACACGGAGGATGAGGGCGTTGTGGTAGGCGATCTTGCAAACAGCGGAGAGAACTACAGCCTGGAAATTGCCGCTCCTAAAAGCGCCGAAACGGTGACCTTTGCCCTGGCCAAGCCGGAGACCTACACCGTAACTGTGGATGAGGAATACGCGGAACTGGCAAGCCTTACGGACGCCGGCGCGGGTTCCGCGTCCGCGGCAATTACCGTGGACACCGCTTCTTTGGCGGAGGGGGATATAGCGTTTGCCCTGACCGTGACGGCGGAGGGCAAGACCGCCGCGGCTATTGCCGTAACGGTGGTTGAGAAAAGCTACAGCATAATTATTGCCGCCATGAGCAATGGCGGCGTTATTGCCAACCCGGAGACCGCCAAGGAGGGGGCCGAAGTTTCTCTGGAAGTAAACCCGGTCAGCGATTACAGATTGAAACTGGGATCCCTGAAAGTGAACAGCGGAGCGGTGAGCCTGAGTGGGTCCGGTCCCTACACCTTTACTATGCCCGCTTCCGATGTGACGGTGACCGCGGAGTTTGAGGAAAACTACACCGCGGAAGTTGAGATCGGCGATACCGGCGCCAACAGCAGCAACGTTGCCATGACGCCGCCTGAGGACGAAGGCGCCCCCTATGCCATGGAAGCCGTGGAAAAGGGCCTGGTGTATTTCAAGATAGTAAAAACCGCGGCCCAGACCATTACCCCGGAGGGGCCCAATGCGGCCAAAGTAACGGTGCACACCTCCGATACGGTGGACGGAGAGACCGCAAGCGAAACCACCGCGGTGATTGCCGTAAAGACCGGGGCCCTGCCCTTTGAGGGCGGAACCCTCAACTTTGACCTGCGTGTGTCCGAAGACGGGATGCTTTCCAGAACCGTAGGGGTAGCGATGACCATAACGACCGCCAAAACCGGCGGCGCGGTGTTCAAGGTGACCCGGCCCGAAGGCCAGACCTACGCCAACGGCGACGACGGGGCTGTCCTGGAGCGGGTTGACTCCCAGGCCGCTACCTTTGAGGCGGCCGTTACCTGGGTGGAAAACAACGCCGTGGCGGACACCGAATACCTTGTCCGGGTGGAAAACAACGATACAAGCCTGAAAAAATATATCCTCGCCTTTAACAACGCTAATAATGTAACCATGCGGCTCAAGGGAAGCAAAACGAACGAAGACGGCGAGACCTGGAGCAGGATACTGAGGCACGGCGGTAGCAACACCATAGTGAATATTAAGAAAGTGACTACAAGTGGCTATGTGGGGTTTTTCAACATTGGCATTGGCACCGTAACCGTAAGAAAAATGACTTTTGTTCTGGACAGCAACATCACCCTTGAAGGGATGGGCAGCAGTACGGCGAGTTCACGCTATCGTAACTTGATTACCGTTAGGTATAATGCAATCTTTGTGCTGAGAGAAGGGGCGACAATAACAAATTTTTACACCGAGGGCGCGATGCGCACCTTCTGTCCTATTTATGTCGTCGATGCGGATTATGGAGATGACTACAACGACGCCGCTGTGCGCCTTGAGGGCGGTTCCATCACGAACTGCAAGTTTAACGATGTTGCCGTGGACGGAGAGGGAGTGCTGAGCATCGGCGCCGGAGGCTTAATAACTTTCGAAAGCATACCGTCTGAGTACAACACCGGATGTTTTTACAAGGCCGCGTCGGTTGTTCTGAGCGGGAATGTTAATCTCCAGGAGGAGAACGCCAATAAAGTGGTTTTCGGCGCTAAATATCCTCTGGTCGCAAAATATGAGGGGTATCTTAGAACGGCCTATGCCATAACCGCAGGGGAAATGAGCCTGCCGGCTGAGGCGGCTGAATGAACAGGGCTTTTTGCCGCGGTGCGGCACAGTATATTCTTATAAGGAGTTATGTATGAGCGTAGTAGAAGAAAACAAATTTCTCATCACCTTCACGAACATGGATCAGGGCTTCCAGGAGGGAACCCTCATGTACATCGCGGGGAAGGAGGACGCCACCAAGGGCAACCTGGGGACCATAGTGCTTCCCAAGCCCGCGGACGGCGTGAGCATAGACCCCCAACTACCGGACCCTGTGGTGTTTTCCTATACCACCACCACCACCGGCAGCAATGGGGAGGATGTCATCAACCTGCGGGTAGTCCTGGTCAAGATCGACAGCGACGCGAATCCCCTGCGGCCTTCCACCTGCACCGTGACCGTGCTGGCTCCGGCGGTGGACGGCGCCTGGACTTCCCTGTCCACGGATATCGCTCTGGTTCTGTCCGATGGAACTACCCCCGCGCTTCGCAACCCCCACGGTCTGGCCCAGAACGGGGACTATCTCTACTTTGTGGACTACGAAAGCCGGCTTATCGTCGTGATCGGCAAGAGCGCCCTGGAAGGAGCAACGACCTCCCTGGCGGTCCAGACCCTCGACCTGAGCGTTCCCGTTGGGCAGGGCGGCGCCGGTTTGGATAACGACACTGCGAAGGGCCAGGCGATCATCGCCCTGGGCGCGAAGCTCTACGCCCTCTACATCAACGCCGACGCCGAGGCCACAGAGCATGACCCCGGCACCCTGATCAGGCTGGACATCAACAGCACGACCGGAATGCCTGCCTACAGTGCCAAAATAGCCGTGGGCCTTAACCCTCAGTCCATCATCCCGGTGGTAAAAACGGTCGATACCACCAACACCGTCTACCTCCTGGTCCCGGCCATAGGGGGCCCCCAGGACTACGAAGGCGGAACCAACGGGACGGACTCCAACATCTCCGCGATTGAGGCCGAAGGAACCTGGCCCACTACCCTCGGAGCAACAGCCCCAATCGTTGTTACCGGCGACGACTACACCCCGCCCACCAAGATTGCCGAACCCGGCTCCAAGGACGCACCCGCCCCGTCGACCGCCACCGCCTACGACATCCACGCCATAGGAGCGGCCATGCGGGACGGGAGCAGCCAGCTCTTCATCCTCACCCAGGTTTACACCGGCGACGCAAAGGACGCCTTCTGGATGCTGTACCAGACATCGGTGAACGATTTCCTCAAGCTGCTTACGCTAACGGGAGCGCCCCTCACCCTTACCGCGGCGACGCAAAGCCAAGAGGTAGAATTTGAGAAGCTGGACGAGGGCATCGCGCAATCCCCGGACCCCCAATTCGCCGACGCCATCTACTTCTGGGACATACTCTACGAGCAAAGCGCCAATCCGGACAATGACGAGGAGGACCGGCTCTGGCTGCTCCTGGGTTCGCCCTTCCTGGTCACCAAGGCGGAAGCCTACGCATCCCCCAACACGCCCTTTGCAAATCCCTACGTCATGTTCTCCGGCTTCGGCGGGGTCAACGTCAACTCCGTGGACCTGATCATCGAAACCCTGCACCAGGCCGAGCGGGAAGTTTCCCTGAAACGGGGCGCCCGCAGCGCCAAGCTCGGCGCCGCCTCGGGCAGGACCGCGTCGGCTTCGACCTCCATGAGCGCGGAAGAAGGAGAGGTGGAAGACAAGTAACAATTAGCAATTAGCAATTAGCAGGGAGCAAATAGCAAAGTAAAATTGGTGTTTGTTAGCGGCGCTTTTTCATCTTTGCTTTGCTGATTTTGTAGGAGGAAGATCGGGGTTTGAAAACTCCGGTCTTCCTTTTGCTATCTGCTATCTGCTATTTGCTATTTGCTAAAGGCATAGTACTATGTTACACGGAAGCGGCGATTTCTTTAGGCGCCAGTTCGCCGATGATCTGGGCCGGGCTTTTGTTGGCAGCCTCGGCCCGGGTTTGAATGTAATTTGCGGCGATAGTATCAAGGCTGTTCAACAGGGCGCGTTGAGCTGCAAACACACCGGGTATATCGGTCAACTTTGGGGTGGCACGGGTCAAAAGCTCATCCATGGCGTCATATTCCTCATCGGTCATGTCGGCGCCAAAATGTTCTTCCATCGTTTCCTCCTAATACACCAAGTTCTTCACGGTAAAGTTGCGGCGAAGCGCGGCCATGCCATTTTTATGAGTCTTTCATCGTCAGTCGGGCCATTCATCGCGCAGCCTCCGCTGGTACACGAAGCCGTCTTCGGGAAAGGCGTCTTTCAGGCATCCGCAGTATTTTTGCAGGGGGTCAACCCCTGTCCGCAGCATTTCGGCGTGCCTCGCGGCGGCTTTAGCCATCAATTCTTCGATGGAGGGGGACGGTTCCGGCGTAATCGTAAGCATATAAGAGAGTGTAACGCAAATCAAAAAATAAAGCTAGAGCTTAGTGATGGGAACCGGCAATTCTCATTTCAACCACGAACCTCACGAACTACACGAACAAAAGAATTGTCCGTTAAACAGGTTCGTGTCGTTGGTGTGGTTAGTGGTTAACCTAATAGAGGAGAAAATGATGTTTGGCATGAAACATAGCATGAGATATTGGCGGAAAGGGGTGGCGGGGGCGCTGGCCCTGGCCGCGGCGCTGGTTTTGGGGGGCTGCGAACAGCTTATGTCAAATCCCCCGGCCGACGTACTCTGGACCGCTCAGGCGGACGGCGGGGACGCCGCGGCTTCCACTAAAATCGACTTTGTCTTTGACAGGGCGGTCGCGGATCTGAGCGCGGACGCTGTCGCTATTACCGATGACACGGGCAGGGTTACTAAGGGAGCGCTCACCGGAAGCGGGACCGAATGGTCCCTGGGAATTATCGTGCAAACCGCGGGGGACGTGACGGTTGCCATAAACAAGGACGGCGTTGCTCGCGAAGAACGGACCGTCACGGTGTATAAGGGGCCGCCCCTCATTCTTGGCTGGTCGGCTTCGGCTAACGGCGTTGAGGGTTCGGAGGATTCCACGGCTATAGACTTTCTCTTTAGCGGCGAAGTTGCGGAATTAAACCCGGAGGACATTAGTATTACTGAGCATACGGGCAGGGCTGTTAAGGGAGCGCTTGCCGGAAGCGGGAGGGAATGGTCCCTGGGGATTGCCGTGGAGACCGCCGGGGACGTGGCGGTCTCCATAAGCAGGGAGGGCGTTGAGGCCATAAGCAGAAATGTTGCGGTGTACAAGGCGGGACAAAGCGCCGCGCTTACCTGGACGGCGCGGGCAAACGGCGCAAGCGGAACCGAGGATTCCACGCTTATCGCCTTTACGTTGAGCGGAGCGTCCGCAGGGTTAAGCGCGGATGACATAAGCATTACGGCAAAGACGGGCAGCGTTATTAAGGGCGCCCTGACCGGAAGCGGGAGGGAATGGTCATTGGGGATCACCGTGGTTTCCGCGGGGGACGTTACGGCGGCCGTACACAGGGCCGGCATAGAAACCACCGCCAGGGACGTGGCGGTGTACAAGGCCGGGCAGAGCTCCCTTATCTCCTGGGAGGCGGAAGCCGACGGCAGGGAAGGAACGGCGGATTCCACGGCTATCAACATTGTTTTTAGCGGCGAGATCGCGGGCCTGACCGCGGATAGTATTACTGTAACCGATGACACGGGCTCCGTTACCAAAGGCGCCCTGGCCGGGAGCGGGACAAGCCGGACCCTGGGGATTGCCGTCAAGGCCCCGGGGACCGTGAAGGTCAGCATACACAGGGCGGGCATTGAGGCCGCGGAAAAGACCCTGGTTGTGCACAAGGCGCCGGACATTGCCTACAGCGCGGCCGCGGACGGCAGCGCCGCCGCAACCTCCGCCAACATTGTCTTTGTGTTTGACCGGGCAGTTCCGGATCTGACCGCGGAGGATATTACCGTTGCGGACGACACGGGCTCGGTTACGACGGGCGCTCTTTCCGGCGGCGAAACCAGCTGGTCCCTGGGTATTGCCGTGGCCGCGGCGGGGACCGTGAAGGTTGCGGTGAACAAGGCGGGCGTTGAGGCCGCGGAAAAGACCGTGACGGTTTACAAGGCGGACTCTGCCAATAACGATACGGTCTACAGCGCGGCGGCCAACGGCGGCGCCGCGGCGGATTCTACCGCCATTGTCTTTGCCTTCAGCGCGGCGGTTCCGGGCCTGACCGCGGAGGATATCACCCTTACCGACGGCACGGGCAGCGCCGTCAAAGGGACCCTGACCGGCGGCGGGATGAACTGGACCCTGGGGATTGCCGTGACCACGGCGGGGACCGTGAAGGTTGCGATAACCAAGGCGGGCGTTGAGGCCGCGGAAAAAACCGTGACGGCGCATAAGTTCGTTCCCCTTGCCTACAGCGTTGCTGCGGACGGCGCGGCCGATACGGCCACTTCCGCCAAAATTGACTTTACCTTTACTGCGGCGGTTGCGGGTCTGACCGCGGGGGATATTTCCCTTGCCAACGACACGGGCAGCGTTACCAAGGGGGCGCTTTCCGGGAGCGGAACTAACTGGACCCTGGGGATTGCCGTCATTACAGCGGGGAACGTGAAGGTTGCGATACACAAGACGGGCATTGATGCCGCGGAAAAGACCCTGACGGTGCATAAGGCGCCCGACATCGGCTACACCGCGGCCGCGGACGGCGCGGCCAATACAACGACCTCCGCAAAAATAGACTTTGTTTTTAGCGCGGCGGTTGCGGGCCTGACAGCGGAGGACATTTCCCTGGCCGATGACACGGGAGCGGCCTCCAAGGGCGCCCTGACCGGGGGCGGGACAAGCTGGACCCTGGGGATCGCCGTAAGCACGGCGGGGAACGTGAAGGTCAGGATAAACAGGACGGGCATTGAAAATACTGAAAGGACCCTGACCGTTCATAAGGCGCCCGCCGTTGATATTGGCTACAGCGCCCTGGCGGACGGCGACGCCGGGACTGCTTCTACCAAAATTGATCTTACCTTTACCGCGGCGGTTGCGGGGCTGATCGCGGGGGACATTTCCCTTGCCGGCGACACCGGCAGCGTTATTAAAGGCGCCCTGACCGGGAGCGGGACAAGCTGGACCCTGGGGATTGCCGTAACCAGGGCGGGCAGCGTCAAGGTTGCGATAAACAAGGCCGGCATTGAAGCCGCGGAAAAGACCGTGGCCGTTTACAGGCCCCTCATTACCTACGAAGCGGCCGCGGACAGCACGGGCGGCACAGAGGCTTCCGCCAGGATAGACCTTATCTTTAGCGAAGCCGTGGAGGGCCTGAGTCTGGGGAACATACGGTTCGCCGACGGCGCCGGCAGCGCCTATCCCATGGATCTTGTCGGAAGCGGTCAGAACTGGTCCCTGGAGATTGTGACGATAAGCTCGGGGGACATAAGGATCAGCATAGAAAAGGAGGGCATCGAAGGGGGGGAAAAGATCGTGACGGTCTACAAGCCGGAGGAAGAACCCCCCGAGGTGGCGGTAAAAACCGGGATTGCCGTTATTTCCCCGCCGGACATCACGATCTACGCCAAAAACCAGCCCTTTGACCGGACGGGCCTTGCGGTAGGCTGGGTGTACAGCGACGGAACCCTTGAGCCCATACCGGAAGGGGGGTACAGCGTAGAAGCGCCGAATATGGGCGTGTCCACCATCAAAAAGGTCAATGTCCAGGCGGGGGGCTATAGCGCCTACTTTTGGATCCAGGTGCTTAATTCGGATAAGGCGCTGGTCTCCATAAGCGTTGAGGGGCCCGCGAACAAGATCCAGGATTTCGGCAAGGAATTCGACAAAACGGGTCTGGTGGTTACCGGGCAGTATTCAGACGGCTCCACGGCCAACCTCACCAGCCTCGCGGCTGTTGTGGATTACAACCAGTACAAGCGGGGGCCCCAGGCGGCGATCGTCAAGGTGAACGGCAAAACCGCGGCGCTGGAGGGCATCGTCACCCGCATCGGGGAGGGCGCGGCGGTGTCGGCCAACTGGTACACCCTCTCCGGCGAAAACAAGCAGGAGTTGAACTACCGGAAGATCTATATCAAAGGGGAGGAAATGACCCCCCAAAATTCGAACCTCAAGATCCGGGTAGATCCCAACGGCGTCTCCTCCTACTATGGCATTGTCCTCAGCCCGGAGGACGGGAGCCTGACGCCGGAGGATTTTGCCACCCTCGCGGGCTACAACCCCTACCAAACGGGCTGGCAGCGGCCTTCCATCACCGTGGACGGCATACAGGTGTATTTTGACATCCGGGTCGTGGACACGGAAGCCGCGGTGTGGTTTGACTACGGCTATATGCGTCATGACGGGGATCCCGGGGGCCGCGGTCCGGGCGCGGGCAAATACTACGCCAGGCCGGATGAAACCCTGGTTATTGCTCCGGCGCGGTATTTGCTGGGCTACAACGCCGACCACAGCGACGCGGGGGTAAGCTACGCGTGGACGGTTTCGGGGGACGACTCCTCCCGGACCTGGACCACCAGCGGCGGAGGGGAGCTGCTCCACATCACCCCGAAGACCGCGGGGACCTACACTATTACTGTGGATGTTACCGGCAGGGACTATGTGAGCGGCAGCGTTATTACCAAAACGGCGGCAGCGGAGCTGGTGTGCTACGCCGCCCCTCTGCCCGGGGGAACCTTCGTGTCGCCCCCGCCCCTCAGAAACTTCGCCCCCGGCCAGTTCACCGACGGCGGCAGCGGCTACGGCTGGAGCCTGGGCAGCATTGGGGGCTACATGGTCTGGACCGTGGATCATCAGCCAAGCTACGAGATTAAAGGCAACCCCTTTGGCACGTGGTGCGAACCCGGGGTGGTCTGGATGCAGGAGGACAACAACGGCAACGGCCTGCCCGACGAGACCTGGTATGAGCTGCCGGGCGGCGACGACGACGACCCCTACCAGAAGAACCGTATTACCCGCCGCTACGCCATTACCTGGTTCAGGGGAGACGGCACGGTGGAGCAGCATAGGTCTCAAAGTAACAGGAACCGGGTAAGCTATTGGGTCGACAGCAAGGGCCGGACCGGAATGTTAGACCCCGGCGCTTTCCCCGGCTCCGAATGGGGGGTGACGGGAAATTGGGTAGCCTATACCTGCACCCTGCTGCGGGACGACGGCAACATCGGCACCAGCAATTACAGCGATCTGGTCGCGGAGTATTATGTTGACGCTTCGTATACAACTTTCCCTGTAAGCAAGGCTATGCGCGCCGACGGAACGCCCGCCAATCTTACTGCGGTAAAGTTCATCAAAGTGCAAACCGCCAGGTTCCGCTATGGGGGAATCTTCGGCGAGGTGTCCACGGAGGTTAAGTACGCGGACGGCCTGGGCTACCTGACGGATTTCCCGGACCCGTAATAAAAAAAATGAAAAATGAAGAATGAATAGTTGAGGGTAAGTGAGTAATAGTGATCAGTGGCATTAACAGCAAATAGTTAGTGTCACTGTTCACTGCTAATTGCTAATTGCTAATTGCTAATTGAATAAGGATGCGTTATGAAAAGAAAAAAGTGGGTTAGGCTGGACGGGGGGAGAAAGGAGCATGAAGGCGCAATAGCTGAGTTGACCAAAGCGATAGAAGCTGATCCGAATAATGCCGCCGCCTGGTTTGACAGGGCCATGGCCTATGCAAAGCAAGGGGATTTTGATCATGCCATAGCGGATATGGACAGGGCTCTACAGCTTGAGCCGGGCAACGCGGCGCTGTACCTCAACCGGGGCGCCCTGTATTTCCGCAACGGGGAAACCGGCAAAGCGCTGGCGGATTGCGATGAGGCTGTGCGGCTTGATCCAAAAGACGCCATGGCGTATCAGAACCGCGGCGCCATATACGCCTCCCTGGGCGAATACGACAAGGGGATTGCCGATTGCGCCATGGCGATACGGCGCAAGCCCGATTTTATCGAGGCGTATTTGAGCCGCGCCAGGATGTACGAGGAAGCAAAGGATCCTGACCACGCGATAGGCGACTATACCCTTGTCACCCGGCTGGACAAAAAAAACTTCCCCGCTTACTACGGCCGGGGCAGATTGTTTTTACAAAGAGGAGACTATGACAGGGCGTTAAGGGATCAGACCAAGGCGCTGAAGATCAACCCCTCCTCCGGCCTTGCGTATTTGCAGCGCAGCCTCGCCTGGGGCGGCAAGGGGAGAGCTGATCGCCAGGCGGCGGATTTTAATCAGGCGACAAAGCTTGATCAACGCGCTGTTTATGCTTATATTACAAAGCACACGAAGGAAGAGGAACAATTAGCAGTTAGCAATGAGCAATGAGCAAGTAAGATTAGCAGGAAGAATGGTTACATTCTTAATTCTTCACTGTTAATTCTTCATTGGATTGGGGGTATGATGCGAAAAAAAACGGGCGGGGTGGTTGTTACTACAGAACGGGGAAAAGAGTATGTTAATGACATCAATAAAAACATTGTACAGCAGTTTGAAACGGTAAAAAGTTTGAGCCGGGATATAGAGCGTGATCCCTCCGATCCAAAGGCTTATTTTTACCGCGCCCTGGCGTACAGCAAAAAGGGGCTCCCGCAGCAGGCCCTGGAGGACCTGAACCGGGTCATGGAACTTGATCCCCATAATGCCGCGGTCCACGGGAATCGCGGCGGCATTTATATTCGCCTGGGGGATTTCAACCGCGCCATTGCGGATTGCGACAGGGCTATAAAAATCAACCCGGAGTATGGCCACGCGTATTTCAGCCGGGGTTACGCCTATTTCAAAAAAAAGAACTACAGCCTTGCCATTGCCGATTATAACCAGGCGCTGCGGCTTGACCCGGATAAGGCCGACGCCCATGCCTCTCGGGGCATGGCCTGGTATGAGTTGAAACAGTATGACTGCGCCATAGAGGATATAAGCCGCGCCCTGTCGCTGGAAAAGCCCCCCGCCCTGGTCTGCGCGGACTGGCATCTCACCCGGGGACAGGCTTACTACGACAAAGGCGATTTTGACAGCGCCCTTGCTGATTTCAAACGGGTTATGGCTTTGGGGTATAAGGGAGCGCTGGTGTACTACTGGCGGGGCGCCGTCTACGTGCGCAAGAACGATGACGACAGGGCCCTTGCCGACTTTGACCGTTGCATCGCGCTTGATCCGGACCATGCCCGCGCCTATAACGGGCGGGGCTGTGTCTACAAGAATAAGGGCGACCATGACCGGGCGATAGAGGATTTTACCAGGGCGATAGAGCTTGACGGCACCTTTGCCGGGGCGTATTGCAACCGGGGTATCGCCTGGCATAAAAAAGGGGACTACGACCGCGCCGTAGAGGACTTTGACCGGGCGGTAAAGCTGGGAATGGACGGCCCGGAGACGCTCTACCACCGCGCCCTTGCTTTTCTATGCAAAAAGGACTATGACCGCGCCCTGGCCGACCTGGACCTGACAATAAAGTTGGACCGGCACAATGCCGCCGCTCATCACAAACGGGGCCTCGCGTACATGGAGAAAGGGGACTGTGATCATGCCATAGCCGATTATACCCAGGCCATAGCGCTGGATCCGGGGTTGCGAGCGGCCTATAAGGACCGGGGGTTTGCCTACCTCAAAAAGAGCGAGGAGTATAAGACCCTTGCAGGATCTGATTTTCAAGCGGCAATCGGAGACTAAACCGGCTTGAAATTTCCGCCATGGAGGAAGCCATGAAGATAAGCAAAAAAACTTTCGGCGTGCTTGGTTCGGGGAAAAAAGTGCGGCTCTATACCCTCAAGGCCGGGGGTCTGTCCCTGTCCGTCTCCGCCCTGGGCGCGACCTGGACCTCCTTGGTGGTTCCCTCCCGGAAAGGCCCGGCCGCGGACGTGCTCCTGGGCTATTCCACCCTGGAGGGCTACGTCCATAACGCCCCCTACCTGGGCTCAACCATAGGGCGCTTCGCCAACCGTATCGGCGGGGGAGGCTTCACCCTCAACGGCCGGCGCTACGAGATCGGCAAAAACAAAGGCGGCCATACCCTGCACGGCGGCCCGCGGGGCTTCGACAAGCTCCTCTGGAAAGCCGAAGCCTACGAGGAACAGGACGGGGTCTTTGTCCGGTTTGAGCTGGAAAGCCCCGACGGGGACCAGGGCTTTCCGGGGAACCTTACCGCGGCGGTAAGCTACGGCCTCACCAAATCCCGGGAACTTGTCGCCGACTACCAGGCCAGGGTCGACGCGGACTGTCCGATCAACCTTACCAACCACGGGTATTTTAACCTGGCCGGGGAGGGCAGGGGCCTGATCCTCGATCACCAGGCGCTGATCCACGGCTCCGCCTACCTGGAGGTCGACCGGGATCAGATCCCCACGGGAAGGCTGGTCCCGGCGCAGGGCCCCTTCGACTTTAGCTCCCCCAAGCCCATAGGCCGGGACTTTGAAGCCACCCGGGGGACCAACGCCTCAAAGCTGGAGGACGGCTCCGACGGGCCCGGCTACGACCACTGCTTCGTCCTTGAAGGCGATCCGGGCACACTGCGGCCCTGCGCCGAGGTATTCGAGCCCCTCTCCGGGCGCTCCCTGCGGGTTTTTACCACCCAGAGCGGGGTCCAGTTCTACACCGGCAATTTTCTTGACGGTGTTGCGGGAAAAACAGGCTCCCTGTACGGCCGCCATTCGGGGTTTTGCCTGGAAACCCAGGGCCTTCCCGATTCCCCGAACTGGAAGGAATTCCCCTCCGCCATCTTCGGGCCGGGCCGGGACTACCATGAACGGTCCGTTTTCGCGTTTGACTGGTAGCCGGATACCGGTTTTATATTAGTTATGGAAATAACATCTGCGTATTTTAAAGAGTATACACCACTAACCTCACGAACCACGCGAACAATAATGGGTAATGTATGAGGCTTTCCCAAAACTTCAGTTTTTGGGAAAGCAGCCTTATTCAAAATCCCAAAACCGAAAAGACCTGCGGATCCCCCTATGGGCCCGAATGAGGTTAGCGGGGACGCATATAGACTAAAACGGGGAACGGCGGAGTATGCCCGGCGCTCACTTGCCTGTAGAGTCCGCTTCCGCCGCCCCGCTCTGCGGGTCTGCTCCAGCGGGGAATTCCAGAGACGTTCGGCCAGGCAGACTCCGCCGCCCCCCGCCTTTGTCCTAAACTTGACCCACAAAATATTGCTTGCCGGTGAAAGGCCGCCCTCCGTCCTTGGTTCCGTGTTTTTTTTTGCTGATTTTTGTCACTTCGACTAAAGCAAAACAACGTTTCGCCCCCGTATAGGGGGTATGAGACAGAAACGTATTTTAGCACAGGGGGTGTGGTATGAGATCCGCTCCCAAATCAACAACCGGGAGCAGATCCTCAGCCTGCCCGGGGCAGCGGCTCTCTTTTCCGGGGTTTTCCGGGAAACTACGCTCCGCTTCGCTTTCGAGGTCCGGGGCCTCCGGTTTGGCGCGGACCAGCTTAGGTTCTACATTAAGCCGGAGGACGGGATGGAGCTTCCGGCTATCATGCAGTGGTTGAAACAGACCTTCGCCCAGCGGTACAACGCTTTGACGGGGCGGACGGGGCACATCTGGGGGGACCGGTATTGGTC
>JAIROB010000109.1 GCA_031257695.1 Treponema sp.
AGCGCGGTGCGGTTTACCCACCTGCCCACGGGCATTGTGGTGGCCTGCCAGAGCGAGCGGAGCCAGACCATGAACCGGGCCATAGGCATGAGCATACTCAAGTCCCGGCTGTACGAATATTACCGCCAGGAAAAGGAAAAGGAAAACGAAAAGTTTGCCCAGGAGAAAAAGGATATTTCCTGGGGAAACCAAATCCGGTCCTATGTGTTCCAGCCTTACACCATGGTGAAGGACTACCGCACAAAAACGGAGACCGGCAATATTCAGGCCGTCATGGACGGGGACATAGATCTCTTTATCGAGGAGTATTTGCGTTTTGCCTGGAAAAACAATCAACCAACCCCGCCGCAGAGCGGACGGGGTATGGTTGTTCTCTAAAGGTATTGGACTCGGGTTTCATACCTTTATAACCGCCCCAGAGGGGCGGAGTATGAAACCCTCGCCACGAATCAAGCGTAGCGTTATTGTTCCCGCGCTGCTTCTAGCCCTCTCCCTGCCGCTTTTTGGAAAGGGGAAGGCCGAGGAGGCGCCCGGGGAGCCCCTGAATCCCAAGTGGACCCTCAGCATTACTGCCTTTGATGTTTCCGCGCTCAGCCCGGCGCAGCGCGTCCTGGGGGATCTTTTAATCCGCAGCCTGGTCAGTTCCCTTACGGCGGTGCACCACCGGGTCAGGGTCTCCGGGGAGTATTCCTACTACAAGGATCTGGCCTATATCCGCGCCCTGGAGGACGCGGGAAAAAAGCTGGCGGTAAAAAGGACCGAGCGGGATATGCTGGCGTACAAGGGCTATCCCGACTGGCGGTACCGGAGCGAATTAAAAACCATTGACGCCGCGGTAAAGACCCTGGAGGAGGACTATGCCAAAGCGGAGGAGGAAACAATACGAATCGCCGTGGAGCCGGAGTTTACGTTAACGGCGGAAAATGTCCAGGGAAATTTCCCCTCCCCCCCCGCGGCGGGCGCCGAATACCAATACTGTGTTTCCCAAAAAGCGGACGCTTTTGTTTCCGGCGCTATTTCTGAATTCCACGGCAGGCTTTACGTTGCCATTCGTATGTACACCCTGTATACCCGTTCCTTTGAATATGAGGACACCTATATTTTTTCCACCGACGATTTGCTGCTCATGGAGGAAGAAATGGCAGGCCGCCTGATCGCCGCTATTTCCGGCGCTTCCCCCGCGGCGGTGTCGGTGACCGCGGAGCCCCCCGAGGCGGTTATCCTGGTCAGGAACAGCTTCGCCGGCCAGGGCAGCGCCGGCGTCAGGGAACACGCCCCGGGCCCCCTTGACGTGGCGGTTTTTGCGGACGGCTATGAGCCCATGGGAACTTCCGTGGATCTCGCCATGGGCGAACTGATAGACATGGAATTCAAACTCCGGCCCACCCCGGAAACCAGCTTTGAAATAAACTTCCCCTCCCGTGAAGGGTCCCTGATTTACCAGGGTTCGCTGTATGTGGGGCGCTCGCCCCTGACCATCACGGCCCCCATGAACCAGTTCGAGTATATCAAGGCGGAAACCTCCGGGGGGGACGCGTCCTCGGTGGTGTTCCGGGCAGGACAGACCGGCAATGTGATTACCATGCCGGATATTATTCCCAAAGGAAGGGATCCCAAGCCCCTGGCCACAGCCCGGCGCAAATTGTACGGCGGATGGACGGCGTTCTGGATTGCCCTGCCCGTGGCGTTTATGTTTTCCGGTTTTACCGCCACCTATAAAAACGCCTATACCTATGCGGGGGATCCCGAAATGGGCAATATCGTCGCTACCATGGACACGGTTTCCACCGGCCTTTGGATCGGTTTCGGCGGGGTCGCGGCCTATTCGCTGTACCGGATGATCCGGTACGGCCACACCGCGGGCAGGGACGCGCCGAGGATGGCACAGTAAATGGGTCCGGCCATACCCCATGGGGGGGAAGGAGGGGGATGCCTCCCCCTCGCTCCAGCCGTGCTTCGCACGTCTTACGCTACCCCCTCTCCGGGGGCTCGATGCCCCCGGACCCCTAGCCGAGGGGGATACCCCCTCGGGCACCCCGCCTTTCTGGATGCAGCGCCAGCGGCTTCGACCGGCGGCTCCCTCGCTCCAGCCCCGCTTCAAGCGTCTTACGCTACCCCCTCTCCGGGGGTTCAATACCCCCGGACCCCCGGCCTCAAACTCCTGCGGTTCGGGGGCCGCGTTGCCGGAGGCAGCGGGTTATGAAAGCGCCTGGTTTTGCCGAGCGGTTCAAAAATTTTTTCGGCCTGGGGAACAAACTTTCGGAAGAACTGTTTGAGGATCTTTCGGATCTCCTGGTGGAGGGGGATTTCGGCGCGGCCGCGGCCTTTAAAACCGTGGAGGAGCTCCGGCTGATCTGTAAAAAGGAAAAGCTCTCCAATCCGGCCCAGGCGCAGCGGGCCCTGGCGGATCTGCTGGAAAAAAGTCTGTGCCCGCCGCCGGCGCTCCCGCTGGAACCCGGGGGGCCCCTGGCGGCGATGCTCCTCCTGGGGGTGAACGGGGTGGGAAAGACCACCACCGCGGCAAAACTGGCGGACCGGTTCCGAAGGCTGAACGGGCGGAGGCCCATCCTGGCCGGGGCGGACACCTTCCGCGCAGGCGCGGTGGATCAGATCAAGGTCCACGGGGAACGCCTGGGAGCGCGGGTGGTGGCGCATAAGCAGGGCGGGGACAGCGCTGCGGTGGTGTACGACGCGATCGAAGCGGCCCAGGCGGGGGGCGGGGACCTGATCATCGTCGACACCGCCGGGAGGATGCATACCAAGACCGCGCTGGTGGAGGAATTGAAAAAGATAGACCGGGTGGCGGACCTCAAGGCGCCGCAGGCGCGGCGCTACCGGTTCCTGGTTCTGGACGCCACCACCGGCAGGAACGCCCTGGCCCAGGCGGAGATCTTCTGCCAGGCGGTGGCGCTGGACGGGGTTATTCTGACCAAATTTGATTCCACCGCCAAGGGCGGGGCGGCGTTTTCCCTGTCCACGGAGCTCCGTCTTCCGGTGGTTTTTATCTGCCAGGGCGAACGCTACGGCGACATCAGGCCCTTTGAGCCCGGGGAATACGCAAAGGAATTTATCGGCCTTGAATAGGAGCGCTGTCAAACAATCGGTTTTCTGCGCCTTCCTGGGGCTTGCCGGCGTCCTTGGGTTTGCCGAGGACTGGTATGTTTCCAACGCCGGGGGAATGGCGCTGGAGCCGGCTTTTTCCCGGTTTGCCATCCGGGGAAAGTACGCCCTTTCGGTGGGGACCGCGGAGGAAGCGGACATTCCCGAGGGGCTGCGGAACTACTACGATCCGGCCTTCCGTATCGAGATCCGGTGTCTCTATGAGGACGGCGCGGCAACCCGGCGCCAATGGACCTTTCGGGATGACAGGGAAACCGCCAGGCTGGCGGCGGTGATTGAGGATGACGGTTCCGGGTTCATTGAGATCTACAACGCCGATAAACTGATTGCCGAATCCCATCAGATAGCCGCGGACGGCTCCGATTATATCAGCTACTACTATTACAACCGCGGTTTTCTCATCCGTGCGGAAACCCGGCTGTTTACCCCCCGGAGGGAGGACGAAGCCCGGGAGATCCCCGCGGACCAGGCGCCGCCTGACGCCGAGGCGCCCTCTGTATTCGAGGCCCCGGTCCTGCCGGCGGCTGAGGGCATAGAGGCGGTTCCGGTTCCCCGGGCCTTGGGCCTTCCCGGGGCGGAGCCTGTCGTAACTGAAGCGGGAACCGAGGAGCCGGTATGGACGGACTTCTACCGTTATACCCGGGCCAACGCGCTGCGGAGCGTGGAGCGGCATTACCTCCGCGCTCCCCCTGAGGGCAGGGAAACGGAGCTTATGCGTTTTCCCCAGCTTATTATAGGGGTGGCCGCGGAGCATGAATTTATACAGCCCGCCTCCGCTCTAAGCCCGGAATTTTTCAGCGATGTGATTATCAACACCGGAGACCGGATACTCTACAACACCGACGCCCGGGGCAGGGTGTTAAGCGAGGTCAGGCGGGACGAGAACGACGCCGTTATCGGCGAAATTGTCAACACCTGGTCCGGGGACCGGCTGGTGTCGGTGGTCTGGAAATCCGGGGAAGAAGAGCGGATCGTCGAGTACGAGTATGACGCCGCGGGGGACAGGATCCTTGAGCGGAACCTCCGCAACGGCGAGCTGGAAAGAACGGTGCGCCGGGAAGGGGACCAGGAAATTGAGGAGCT
>JAIROB010000125.1 GCA_031257695.1 Treponema sp.
AGTATGGTTATAAAAGCGGATCTTATGTTGCTCACGAGGCTTTTCCTTAATCTATTGGACAACGCCGTCAAGTACGGACGCAGGGACGGTTGGGTGAGGATTAAAGCCCACAAGGAAACCGTCAGCCGCATAGCCATTGTTTCGATTAGCGACAACGGTGAAGGCATAAGCGGCGATGACCTGCCGCATATTTTCAAACGCTTCTATAGGGCGGACAAGGCGCGTTCCGGCGAAGGCGCCGGCCTGGGACTTTCATTCGCCGAGATGATAGCCCGGATTCATCATGGAAAAATCATCGCTCGCAGCGAGCCGGGTGTGGAAACTTGTTTTACCGTACAACTGCCGTTGGATTTTTTTTCTTAACCGAAGGGGATAATTTCAAATGGCATGGATGCCGTCCGCGCAATTCTAACCCACAAGAGGCCAAATACGAGGCGGCTTTTGAAGGGCGCGACAGCCACAGGCGGAGGGTATTTGACCGTTTTTATCATACTATCCCGCGTTTTTTGGCGCCAATTCCTGATTAAGCGCCCCCAAAAAGATGCCTCGATGGGGGCTGGCCTGAAAAGCCGGGGGTTTGATTGGGGAACCGTTCAAAAAAGTTGATTTATTATCGTTGCAGGGGTACCTTATTGGTATATGCCCCTTGATCCATCCACAAGCGAAAGCTTCGGGAGTCCAATAGTAGCTCTGACCGGCCATGAAGAAGGTTTGGCGCAGGAAATACTGGCCTGTTTGGAATCCGAAAATAGCGAGGTCGCCGCCATGGCCCGGACCGACCTGTCCCGCCTTAGGGAGTTGGGCGCGGCTGCTTCCCATTTTCCTTCAATCAGGAAGAAACGAATATTCCTGGGGAAGAGGGATGCGCATAAACTCATTGCGTCCATAACCAGCCCTGCCAGGGTAGCGGCGGTTTACAACTACCTCCTGGCGAAGTCCCATATCTTTTCCATGCTGTCCTTCCTGACTCAGGATAGAAAGGAATACTACATCCAGGCGCGGCATGTCATTTTTACGGTCACTTGCACCTTGATGCTGGAGGATGTGTATTTTTCCTGCCTGATGGATAGCTCATTGCCCGATCATGTCCGGTCCCGTCTGGCCAACGATCTGGTTGGCCTTCTGGACAGCGGATCGGACCCCAGGGTTGTCGAACATTTGCCTGCTCTGGAAGCGCTCTGGACTGCCCGGGGAGCGGCGCCTCCCAGCTTCGGCACTATGGACGGCGCCAGCGAATTGGCGCGAATCACCCTGGATCTGGGGGACGACTGGCATGCCTTTCTGGTGGAATCCATTTCCAACGATGAAACCCGGTTTGCGCTGGAGGAATTCCTCTTTGGCATTTCCTATGAAGAAATTCTGGAGGTCCGATCCCGGTTGAGCCGTTTTGGGATTTCCGCCGTGGGGGCCGACGAGGTCCGCAGCTATCTGGGGAGCAACCCCGCTTATAGTATTGTGGACAATAAGGATCCCCAGACGGCATACGAGTTTTACATCGCTCGCCAGGACGCCGCGCAATGGCGGAAAACAACGAACGCCCCGGGTCCCCAAAAAACCCTGGAAGAACTTTACCTGAAACACCGGATCGTGCTGGAACTCTCCGTTTAGCCCCGGCTTAAAAAACCGCTGACGGGCGCAAACCTCACTATTGATACTATTTTAGGCGTGAGGCGCAACAAACGCATGGGGTACGCCCGCTACTGGCTTTCGTATTGCTGCACTTCATTGTAAAAGTACTCCAGTTGTATCTTTGCCGCCTGAAACATGGCTTCCGAATCTTCCGCGTCATGGTAGCGCCGCTGGCACACCACCCGGACTACGCCGCAGTTGATGATGAGCATGGCGCAGGTCCTGCAGGGGGTCATGCGGCAGTACAGGGTGGCGCCATCAATGGCGATGCCCCGTTTGGCCGCCTGGCATATGGCGTTCTGCTCGGCGTGGACGGTCCGCACGCAATGGGTGGTTACGCTGCCGTCCTCGTGGATCATTTGCTTGAGTTGATGCCCCGCCTCGTCGCAGTGGGGCAGTCCCGCGGGGGCGCCCACATAGCCGGTCACCAGGATCTGGTGGTCCTTGGCTATGACGCAGCCCGATCGGCCCCTATCGCAGGTGGCCCGTTTGGAGATGGCTTCGCAGACCTCCATAAAATATTCGTCCCAACTGGGTCTTCGGTATTCCGGTTCCGGCATGACGTTCCTCCTGCCCTTACCATACCAGGAAAGGCGCCCGCCGTTCAATCTTTTGCCGGGGCAAACGATTGGGGGGGAAGGCAAATTAGAAAAAGTTGGGAAAATTCGGCGGGCCTGCGCGCTTGCGGCGCCCCTGCCGGCACGATACAATGCAAGTATTCCGGAGAGGAGTTACCGTAGTTGGCAATCATCAACGAATCCCTTTTGCAGAACGCCTTTCCCTTTTGGGAGGAACTTTCCGGGGCCCAAAGGCGCCTCCTGCTTGACAATGCCGTCAATCTGGCCTACGAAGCGGGGCAGTACGTGTTAAACGCCGAAAACGACTGCCTGGGCGTGCTGATTGTCGAATCCGGGGAGCTGCGGGTCTATCTCCTGCCGGAGGACGGCAGGGAAATCACCCTCTACCGGATCTTTCCGGGGGACGTGTGCATACTTTCCGCGGGGTGTATGCTCAGAAACATTACCTTTGATGTTTTTATTGACGCCGAAAGGAAAAGCGAAGTATGCCTCGTGGCCGCCCCTATTTTCGACCGGCTTCAGAAGGAGAATATCCATGTGGAAAATTTTGCCCTGCGTTTGGCGGCGGAGCGGTTTTCCGATGTGATGTGGACCATGGAGCAGATGCTTTTCCGGCGTTTTGACCGCCGCTTGGCGGCGTTTTTGTACGATGAAACCCTCAAGAACAAATCCCCCTCCCTGGCCCTTACCCACGGGCAGATCGCAAAGTACATGGGAAGCGCCCGGGAGGTGGTGTCCCGGATGATGAAAAAATTCGAAGATGACGGCATCCTGCGGATTCACCGGGGCGGCGTGGAGCTCATCAACAGGGAACGATTGAAAAAACTCCTCTAAAAACCCCGCGGGTTTCCAGGCAGTTTTACGGTTTTGCCCTACTGTCAACAAGTCAAGAATTTTTGTCCGCAGATTACGCGGATTAACGCTGATTTTAGCCTCTTTAATCTGTGACGAACTTTAGTTCGCAATCAGCGTAATCAGCGTAATCTGCGGACTTTCCCGTTTTCTTGGCTTGTTGACCGTGGTTTTGTCCTTCAAGGCGGCTTTTGTGTGACCAGGTTACGGAACGCCGCCCGGGTCTTAGGCTATACTCAAAGCATCACCAGCTTAATCGGGAGAAGTTGTCATGGCGAAAAAAATTATCATTGTGGGCGGAGTGGCCGGAGGAGCCACCGCGGCG
>JAIROB010000174.1 GCA_031257695.1 Treponema sp.
CGCCATCGCCTCCAAAGTGGAGCGGGCCATCAAGGCGCGGGTCGAGGGGGTTTACGACATCATGGTCCATGTGGAGCCCGCGGGGAACCGCGAAAAGGAAGGCTTCGGGCTCAAAGAAACCCAGGCGATCGATTGACAGGCGGCAAAAAAAGAAATTGGCGGTGGGCAAGGCAACAGCGCTGCTGCTCCCTGTTAATTGCTAATTGAGAGGTTGCTGTTTTTTAGGTTTTGGCGGAAGCCAGAGAAAGGAGATGGATTCGTGTTCTTCAACGATTTCAAGTTCATGATGGTCGCTGGTAACGAAGGTTGCAGAAAGATTTTTGGCAACAGCGATTCCCAGAGAATCGGCGTGGGATATCTTATTACGAGACTTCAAACGCGCCGCTTCGTCAATGATACTATCGGTGATTTCTCTAACAATGGTGACGGGCAAGTTATGAATCCTCTGCCACAGTATGTACATTTCATCATCGTTCTTTTCCCGTCGGAAGCTGTAAATAACTTCCGACAAATTGACCGCGCTTATGTAGACAACAGCGTCATTCGCGGCGGCCTGGTCGAGGACATTTTCAACAATATCAGCCCCTTCTTCGTTTTTGATATAGGCAATCAGCGCACAGGCGTCAAGGCAATAAGTATTGGTCACACAAATTTCTCAAGGCCCAATTCAGCGGGGGTAACGCCGCGTTTTACCGCTGTCGCAAGCGCTTCCGGCGATATTTTACGAAAAAGTTTAGCTTCTTCCCGCAAGAGGTCACGGGCGCGTTCCTTAAATAGTTCTTCCGTGGAGAATTTAGAATCTTTAAACATTCCCCGCAACTTGCGCCAGGGATATGGGTCTTTATCCGCTTCTTTGGACGGTTCCTGCGATTCGGGCGTTACGATAAGTTCAACCTTTGCCTTTCCCGCAGGGATATACAGGGGGATATCAAAAAAAAGCCGGTGGTCCACAGGGATTTCTACAATTTGTTCTATGGTCATGGATTACTCCTTGCCATGGAGTGTAGCAGGAAAAGGGAAACAATGCAAGGACGACGCAGGCGGATTGCGGTTTTGGGCGTTTTTGTCGATAATTAAAGCTATATGACCTTGAAACCGGCTTTGTACAGCATGTTGATATCCTATGCGAACAAGGAGCGCTCCCCCTACATTGACACCGAGGCTTTTATCCTTTTTGTGGAAAAATACGCCCAGCACGTGGTCGACGAACAGCCGGAATGGACCATTTGGTCCAAGGACGCGAGCAGAAAATTTTGGGAAGAACTGGGCCCCCTCATGGAAGAAGGCAAATGCGCTCTCCTTACTGAAAAAACCGGCGCCCGGATTTATTTACGCAGGTTTTATATAGACCTGCTGGAAGGGGCCTACGCAAACCCGGATGAAACCGCGTCGATTCCCTTTCCTTCGGAGACATATTTTAAAATCAAAATATCCCCTGAACACTTAAAATCCCTGAACGTGGTCACCGACATGGTCGCCTACCTCGACAATCCCCAGAGCGAAGAGATGCCGCTTATATTCCTGGTTTTTCCGCCGGGGCTTCCGGGCGCCCTGATAGTGTCAACCATGATACCCCGGCGGCTTTCGGAAACAGCAATGCTGAAGGCGCGGTATTTCCTCCGCATCAAAGACAATAAGGACTACCTGCAAAACAAGCTCATCCCCCATTTCCAGGGCAGGGAGGCCCAGCTGCGGGATCTGTTTAACCGGATACTGATGCGGCCCATGGATTGCCTGAACGATCTGGAGAGCGGGGAGGACTTTCCCTATGCGTTCTGGTCCGCCTTCTGCGGCCTGATGAGAAGCGACATTACCAGAAAAAAGGAACTGCTGCCTGTGGATATCGCGGTGATGCAGTCCACATACATCATTGAAATTATGAACAACTATTTCCGTGCCAAGGCGTTTAAGCGAAAGGAACGGGAAATAGCCCTTAACGATTTGGGTCTTGAATTTGACAGCCCCCCCTATGCCTTTTCCATGGACGCTATCCTGAAATTCACCAACAGCAAAGGGGTTCCCCTGCTGGGTCTGTATTCCCAGCAGGATCTGCAGCGCTGGCTTGAGGAAAGGATACGCGCCGTCAGCTCGGAGGCGCTGCCGGAAATACTCCTCATCACCGGCCCCGCGGACGCAAAACGGTACATCAGAAAGGCGCATTACTTTACCTTCAGCGTAAAACTGCTCAACGAGGCCCGGCCCGTCATCAGACAGGCCGTTAAGGATCGCTGGAACGGGATTATCAAGGAGTACCGCAGGGAACTGGCAATGGAGAAGGACGAGGACTACGAAAGGCTCCTGCAGCGCCTTGTGGGGGAACTGACCCCGGATTTTATGGCGGTTCTGGTGGATAAAAAGTTGTACCTGGTCTGCGATGAACTGGAACAAGCCCAGGGGTTTATTCCTGAAAATTCCCGGTTTTTTCTCCATGGGGGCGCGCTTCTGCCCCTGGCGACCATTCTTTTGATGAAACGCAAGGAAGTCCTGGCGGAAGCAAAGGCGCTGCTGCCCTTCTGGTATTCGATTCCCCTTTTTGTCGTCCTGATATCCTTATACAAGAAACTGAAAAAAATCCGGTTTGGGAAAAAAAACAAGCCGGAAAAGGATGTTTCCGACGGGCAGCCCGGGGGGAACGGGAACCGGGAAAAGGAAATAAAGGAAGCCGGACGGCGCCTGGAATCGGAAATTGTTCCCTTCGGCGAGGCGATCGACCTTTATCTGGGACGGCTGGAAAACCGGTGGAACACCCTGCTCTCCAAACAGGCGCGGGAGGATCTCTCCACGGATGTTAAGACCCTGGTGCGGGACCGGCTGCGGCAGGCGCTGCACGGCCAGCGGCATATAATGTTAACCAGGGATTCCCTTGAAAAACTTGGGGCGCGCATAATCGAGGAAAACAGCGCCCTTAGGGATTTAAACAACCAGGGCGATCTCCGTCAATTCATAGTCCTCTACATGGTAAACCTCCTTATTCAGGGAAAATTTTAAAAAATTCTTGGTACATTTGTCACTTTGACTAAAGCATTTTGCCGTTTCCGCCCCCTTACCCTGGTATCATGGCAATCATATTGACCATGTTCCGGCGGTTCTGATTATCGCCGGATACAGCTTTTTGGAGGTGGTTATGAATAACCTCAATTCCATAATTATTGAAGGGAACATGGTCCGGGACCCTCTCTTCCGCTCCACCGCAAGGGGAACCTCCCTTTGCACCTTCAGCATCGCATCGAACCGTTTCTACAAACAGGATTCGGGTCTGGAAAACGAGGTCAGTTTTTTTGACGTGGAGACATGGGCGGAATTGGCGGAATCCTGCCACGATCTGGGGCATAAGGGAAGGGGTGTCAAAATTGTGGGCCGCTTAAAGCAGGACCGGTGGATCGGTCCGGACGGCAAACAGCGATCCAGGATTACCATCGTGGCCGAACACGTGGAATTCCGCCCTGAATTTAAACGGGACGTTCCCGCAGGGAACGATCCTTCAGAAGCGGGCGCTTCTGATACTACGGTCGACGAAGACATTGAAACGATGTCCGCGGTGGCTTTTTAAAGGAGGTTGGCGTATAAAGGGGATAAAATAGTTTAGGCATAAATCGCCCTCCTAGGGAGCCGGGGCGTCGCTCCGGCTCCCGCTTTTTTCTTCCTGGGAGAAGAACCCGTCCTTCCAGTTAAAACGGACGGTATTGGGCAGGGGCGCCGCGTTTTTTACGGCGTTCATTACATCCCTGTAGTCCTTCTTATTGAGGGGAGGGCCTGAAAAGTCCAGAATGAACCGCCTGAATCCGGCCTCCCGCAGGAAGGGGATCTTGTCAACTATGGAAAAGGGCTTTTCCGGGTAGACCCTGGAGCCGTCCCGCTCCGCGACAAGCCTGAACTGCCCCTCCCTGCCGTCCTGGAAACTGCCGAATCCGCAGGCCGGCCCCAAGTCCGCCCTGATACGGAACAGGGCGGGATAGGCAAAAACCGTAATAAAAGTCCGGGAGCGGCGGTTTTGCTCGATGGTTTTTTCCCAATTCTGCCGGTTGTTTTCCAGGGGACAGACCAGGGCCTCGGTTCCCATGCCGGCGATGAACCCGGCGGCCCAGCGGTTAAACGCGTAGAGGTAGGGCCCGGCGATAAGGCGCGCTGCCGGCATATCCCGGAACAGGGATATATGCCCGGGGTTGTTCACCACGAATTCCCGGTAGCCCCTTTCAAAGAGCCGGGGGATCTCCTCCGCAAGGAGCCTGTCCAAAGCCTGGGGAAAATAGGGGTCCAGGACCAGGATCATTTCACCGGGCCTAAACGGCAGGGGGGGGCCGCTTTCCTCTAAAACGCGGGCCGCGGTTTTGCGGTTGTACTCCGTCATGGCCCGGACCGGCCTGACCGATTGGACCGCAAAGAGATCCTCCGGCCGGGACACCATGGCGTAGATCCCCTCGGGGAAGGCGCTGTTGTTCTTCCCGGCAAACGCATCCAGGCTCAAGGCCGGGGCTTTGTCATGGCCGGGCGCGCGGCGACAGGTATCCAGGTTGTCCGGTATGATCCGGGCATAACGCCTGGACATGGCCCTGGTCTGGATAAGGTAAACCGAGTCCCCCTCCCCAAACCCGTCGGGGATGGATATCCACCGTCCGGGGGCGCTCTTCGGCCCTGCCCCGGTTTCGTCCTCCGCAAAGGTCAATTTATGGGATTGCCGGCTGGAATCGTCCCGGCGGTGGAGCCGCACCGAATCCCCAACCACGGGAAGCGCCGGGGAGGCGGGGATAAGCCCCCGCAGCTCCCCCGGACGGCCCCTGACCCGGCGCAGGGTTCCCAGCGCTATGCCGGTTCCGCCGTCCTGCGCCGGGTTGAGCCACGGGACGGCTTCGCCCTGAGCCGGAAGCCCGGCAAAATAGAAGGTGGTTTTTGCGCGGGCAAAGTCCTTGCGTAGTATGCCCAGCCCTTCCGCAAGGCTCCTCTCCCGGTCCCCCTCCAGGCCGTCGATGACCCGGCGGTAGGCCCTTACCACGGCGCCCACGTACTCGGCGCTCTTCATGCGCCCCTCAATTTTGAAGGCGCCCGCCCCCGCGTCGGCCAGCGCGGGAACCTGTTCCAGTAGCTGCAGGTCCGCGGGGCTAAAGTAGTAGCCCCCGTCGCCCGCGCTCCGATCATCGCCGGAGTGACGGTAGAACCGCCGGCAGGCCTGGGCGCATATGCCCCGGTTGGCGGACTTACCCCCCAGGAAGCTGGAAAAAAGACAGAGCCCGGAGGCGCTGACGCAGAGCGCGCCGTGGACAAAGACCTCCAGCGCCATGTTGGTGTTGTCCCGTATCTCCCGTATCTCCTCCAGGGAAAGCTCCCGCGCCAGAACCACCCGGGAAAAGCCGTGTTTGGAAAGAAAGTTCGCCCCCCTCGCAGAGGCGATATTCATCTGGGTGGAGGCGTGGAGGCGGAGGGAGGGGAAATACTCCCGGACCATCTTGACCACCCCAAAGTCCTGGACGATGACGCCGTCCGGCCCCAGGTTCGCCAAATACTTGAGGAGCTGATACATCCGATCCGCTTCCCGCTGTTCAAAAACCGTGTTGACCGTAACATAGACCTTGACCTTCATCCGGCGGGTCGTCCGCAGCAGGCCCTCAAGCTGGGAATAGGCAAAATTGGCGCTCCGGATCCGGGCGTTGAAGTTTTTCAGCCCCAGGTAAACCGCGTCCGCCCCCTCTCCCAGGGCCGCGTCAAGGGCCTCCGGCGAGCCCGCGGGGGCAAGGAGTTCGATGTTCATGGGAGCAGTATAGCAGAACGGGCCTACTGGGTCATCCGCGAGAAGGAGCCTTCCCGGCCGTAGAACATCCGGGAACTGCCTTCATTCCGGAAGGAGCGCCGGTTGTCCGCAAGCCTTTCGTTCAGTATCTGCGCGTACTTGGCCAGGACCGAAAGCTCAGGATCAAAGGCCGTTTCGTTTTGCAGGCTCCGCTTAACCTCTTCCATGGTCCGGCTGGTTTTACGGGCTGTTTGCAGCGCCGTCTCCAGCCTGGTCAGGTCGTCTCCCCGGTTGTAGTAATTGGCGCCTATTTCCCGGACCGCTTCGGCAAAGCCCAGCACAGCGCCGGAGTAGTAGAGCATCCTGGCGGCAAAGTCGTTCACCGGGTCGGTCAACACCACCACCCGCTCAAACGCCGCGGGCCCTCCGGGGGCGGTGTTGCCGTCGGTGTACAGGCCGACTTCGGGCCCGGTTCCCTCCTGGGAGCGCACCCGCAGCGCCGCAACCTGCAAGCCCCGGTTCTGGGGCGGTATACGGTAACGCACAAAAAGGGTCTTATAGTCCCCCTGATTAAGCCTGTCTATGCGGCATATCACCCGGTTTTTCTCGATTCGGTTTTGGTAGCCCAGGACTTCCACCAGCGTTATCCCCGGGGTGAACTCCAGATCCAGTTCCAGGTTTTCCGCCGCTGTAACCGCTATGCGCTCAAATTCCCGGTCGGTCCGGAACAGGCCGTCCGCCGCGGCTTCGTCGGGCAGGCTTCGGGAAGCGCCCCGGCCGTGTTTCGCCAGGGTCCGCAGCAATTCCCCGTCAAAGTGCCGCCCCAGCCCCAGGGTGGAGAGGAAGATCCCCTGCTGTGTCCGGGTTTCCACCATTTGTTTGACCCGGTCCAGGGAGTCATAGCCCGAGTATTCAAACGCGCATACCTCGGTAAGGCTGGCGCGGCCCGAGCCCCGCACGGATCCTTCAAAATGCAGGTACTCCTTTCCGTTTTTTATCTCAACCTGAAAGGGGGTGGCGTAGGTCCCCGGTTCGTTGCTGGCGTAATTCCGCACAAACACCCGGTAGTTTCCGGGAACCGCGGCATTTTCCGGCCAGTACACATTTTCCACGGGCCGCATGGTTTCGCCGTAGAGGTTCCGGTCCGTGTCCAGACGGCCGCCATGGGAATCCTGGGGGTTGTTAAAGTTGATTTCCTCCCCCGAGGGGGTCACCACATGGAGATCCAAATCGTTCCGGTTGTTCCACATCAGGGAAATACGAATGTCCCCGGCGCCGGCGCCGGACTGGGCCAGCCGCGCGGAAAATTCATCCCCGTCCGAAAAGAGCAGCACCTGGTTTATCGAATCTTCACTGTAGTAGGGCACGATCTGTTCATAGCCCAGGGTAACTCCCGCCTCAAGATTGGTGAGACCCCTGGGGTAGAGCTTGTCCACCGCTTCGATAAACAGGCCCCGCTTTTGGGTCGAGTCCATCAGGGCCGGCTCAAAAACAACTTCCGCGGTATTGTTGAAGCTCACCAAAGCCAGGGAGTCCACGCTCCTGATCTTCTTAATAAAATTCTTCATGGAGGACTTGAACCAGAAGAGCTTGTCGTCGTCGTTCATTGACAGAGAGGTGTCGACAACAAAAACCAGATTCAGGGGCGGCAGATCCGCGAAGCCCCAGGTTTTTCCCTGGATGCCGATCTGCAGGATCCCCTCCGGCCCCAGGTGATCCCGCCCCAGGGGAATGATCCGGTCCAGGTTGTTGTAAATATTGATCCCTATGTCGGTGTCCGGTTCGGGGTACCCGTAGTTATGGGAGGAGAGGTAGGAATTGACATAGATATCTTCCGGGGCAAGGATGATGCCGTTATTCGCCCTGTACCTGTCCCTGGCCCGCGGGGAGGCGCTCTCCGCAAAGCCCTCGCCAAAGGCCGCGGCGGAAACGCCCCAGAGCAGGGCTCCCAGCAGCAATACTTTCATTTTAGCGGAAACCATGGCCTTCTCCATTATTGGGCGGAACGGACCACCCGGAACCCGACATAATCGGTTTTCGCGGTATGATCCAAAAAGGCCCGGTTTGCGGAACGGAGGAACCGCGCCTCGCTGGTCCAGCTTCCCCCGCGTATTATCCCCGGACTCGACAGGAAGCCGTCCAGGGAGGGCGAGTCGTCATAGGGCTTGTACTGATCCCAGCACCACTCGTACACATTGCCGTGCATATCGTACAAACCCCAATTGTTGGGGGCAAAACTCCGCGCCGTGGTGGTCCTGGCCCGGTAACGGCCCTTAAACTGCCTGTTATAGGGATAATTACCGTCAAAATTCGCCTGGTAGGGGGTAATGTTGTTCCCGACGTTAAACGCCGCCCTGGTCCCGCCGCGGCAGGCATATTCCCACTCCGCTTCCGTGGGCAGGCGGTACCCGTCCGCGTTATGGTCCCAGAGGATCTCCGTCTCTCGTATCACATAGGCCGGGGTAAGCCCCTCGATGATGCTTCGGGTATTGCAGTAGGTTACGGCGTCAAACCAACTGACCCGCTCCACCGGCAGGCTGGCGCCGTGAAACCTGCTGGGATTGGTCCGCATCACCTGTTCGTATTCCCGCTGGGTCACTTCGTTTTTACCCATGTAGAAGGAACCGACCATCACCTGATGCTGGGCCTCGTCGTTATGCCGGGAAACTTCCGTAGCGGGGCTCCCCATGATGAAAAAGCCCCCTTCAATTTTTACAAAATCGAGGAATACATCCGAAGAATAGGTCTGGGCGTTTGCCCCGGAGGGGATCAGCACAACGCCGACAAGCATCAAAAAAAGCGAAAACCTGCGGGATAGTTTCATGGCAACATTCCTTTTTGGGGAAAAGGTTTGATAAAAGTATAGTTTCACAAACCCCCATTGTCAAGTTTCGGCAAAATACCCGTTAACATGAAGGAAAAACTTCGCTCCCGGAATAAGGCGTCAGGCCCGGACAGGGGCCGCCTCCCCGCAGCGGGCGCAGCGGTAACCCTTACCGGGGCTCTCTTCCGGAGCCAGCCCCCGGACATCCACCCTGTAGCCCCGCCGGGAAACCAGGGCTGCCCCGCAGCGGGGACAGAGGGTGTCGTTGCGCTCGCCGGGGATATTGCCGGTGTAAACGTAGCGTAAATACCCCCGCCCCATCCGGGCGATGGAAGCCAGCGCTGCCGGGGCGGTGGCAGGCGCTTCGTAACGGTAGTCCGGGTGGTAGGCGCTGAGATGCCAGGGTATGTCCGGGGAGAGGCCGGCGATAAATTCCGCGCAGCGCCTGGTTTCATCTTCGCCGTCGTTGAGCCCCGGCACGACGAGGGTGGTTACTTCCAGGTGCGTCCCCGTCCTGTGCGCGGTTTCGATAAAGCGCAGCACGGCCCCCAGGTCTCCCCCCAAAACTCTTTCGTAGGTCTCTGCGGAAAAGCATTTGAGGTCAACGTTGACCGCGTCGGTCAGGGCGAGGATCTCCGCCGCGGGCTCGCCGTTAACGCAGCCGTTGGTGACCAGCACATTAGCAATGCCCTCCCCGCGGCACAGGGCCATGCACTCCAGGAGCCATTCGATGTGTATAAGCGGCTCGGAGTAGGTGTATGCGATCTGGGCAAAACCCCGCTCCCGGGCCAGCGCCGCGGCCTCCGCGGGACTGAGGCGGCGGCCGGAAATTTCCCCGGCGCCTTCGGGTATCCCGTATCCCTGCTGGGATATGGACCAGTTCTGGCAAAAGGGGCAGCGGAGGTTGCACAGCGCAAAGCCCAGGGACAGGATAGACGAGCCCGGGCGGAAGTGGTAGAGGGGTTTCTTTTCGACGGGATCCTCGGCCAGGGCGGTGACAAGGCCGTAGTAGGGGAGCGCGGCCCTGCCGTCCAGGTTGCGCCGGACCCCGCAGCGGCCCGCGGCGCCGTTCCTAATCCGGCAGCGCCGGGGGCAGAGAGCGCATTCCAGAAACGCCGGGGGCCGCCCGGACGCGGGGGCTTTCAGGTAGCGCCCGGCCGGCAGACCCATGTCAGCTCCGGGCGAAACGCAAAAAATATTCCCGGAGATCCCTTGTCTTGTTGGCAAAGTGGGGGGAATCGTCCACTTCAAAGGGCTCCAGAAGCACCCCCAGGGCGCCCCTGCGGATCCACAGCCTTGCCAGGGGAGCGGTTTCGCCGGATTCGGCAACCGCCGAATGAACATCCTCCATAAGAACAATATCTTCGATCTTGAATTCGATGATCCGCGGATTCTCCCCCAGGGGATCGTACATGAGAATAAATTTGTCCTGCTCCGACGGGTGCTGCCGCGGGTATCCGGTGAAGGGAACGCCGTTTTTCGGCGCCCCCGCGGTGTATTTGGCGATCTTGTTAAGGGGCAATGTCTCCAAATAGCTGATTATACTCATAACGCCTCCGCTTATAACTATACGTTTCTTGGCCCGGTCCTTCAAGTTGTATAGTTCACTATTTTAGGCTACCATGCGCTATGTCATATAAGGGGAATTGCATGCGGGACGGGTCCGTTGACGCTTTTGTGTTTCAGGGGGCAAACCTGGTTTTGCCCGGCGATGTGGAAGACCCCCGGGCTTTTCAATTCATTCCCGGCGAACAGGTCTTTGAATGTTTCGGCAGGGCGGAACAATGGCCCGCCGCGGGGTATTGCGAGATTCCCCGGCTCGACGGCCGGGGCAGCATATCGGCCTTTATGCTGGATAAGGACGCCAGGCTGCCCGAAACCTGGAGAAGCGTTTCCATACGGCAGGCCCTGGCCGCGGGAGGGCGGGGAGCGGTAAGCGAGAGCAGCCCGGAGGGGCTTTTGTTCCGGGCCTTCCACATCATGCAGTGGCGCCGGGACTCGGTGTACTGCGGAAGCTGCGGCGGCTTGAACGCCGACGCTCCCGCGGGGCTTTCCCGAATCTGCCCGGCCTGCGGCAGGGCGGAATTTCCCCGCATATCCCCGGCGGTAATCGTGCTCATCACCAACCACAGGGACGAGATCCTCCTGGCGCGCAACGCCAATTTTATCAATAATGTCTATAGTTTGATCGCGGGCTTTGTCGAGGCCGGCGAAAGCCTGGAAGCCGCCGCAAAACGGGAAATCCTGGAAGAGGTCAACATCGAAGTTCAGGACCTGCGCTACGCCGCTTCCCAGCCCTGGCCCTTCCCCAATTCGCTGATGCTGGGTTTTACCGCAACGTACGCGGGGGGCGATCTCCGGCCCGACGGAACGGAAATCCTCGACGCCCGGTGGTTTTCCCGGGAAACCCTCCCCAATCTGCCCGGAAACGGCTCCATTGCCCGCAGGCTGATAGAACGGTGGAAGAAAAGCGGCGCCGCGAAAAATTAGGGGGCGGGGGCGGGCTTGGGCTCCGCCAGGTCGATGATCTCCGTTTCCCAGTACCCTTCCTCGGAATGGGTGGAACGGACATACAGAACAAGCTCATCGTCCCGTTCAAAGTCCAGTTTCTTTTCGCTCGCAAAACGGTGCAGGGCATCCTCCGCGTCCTTAACAGCCACGCTGTTCGCCGCCTGGAGCAGAAATTTGAAGTTCATTTTGAAGAGCTCGGTGTCGGTCCGTTCCTTCACGTTTCCCGCAGCCATATAATCCTTCAGGCTGATTTCTTTATACCGGGTTTTATCGAAGCCCTTAATGGCCTGCCCGTGGACCGCCGCCAACAGGGTTACGAAAACGGCAACAAACACAGCACAGCGTTTCATACTCAACTCCCCCTTCTTTATTGATAGATCGCTCCGTATTTCGGATTGATCCGCACCGCTTGATGATAATCGATCCGGGCCTCGTCGTACAATCCCATTTTAGCGTAGGTCTTGCCCCGGCTGATATGGGCCAGGGCGTAGTTCGGGTTGAGGGCGACGGCGCGGTTAAAATCCGCTATGGCTAAATAGTACTCGCCGATGTTGGCATAGGCGACCCCCCGGTGCCGGTACGCGGCGGCATAATTGGGCTTTATCCTGATAGCCTCGTTGTAGTCCGCCAGCGCCATGTTGTATTCGCCCTTGTTGTTGTGAACCACCCCTCGGTTGCAGTAGGATTTGGCCAGATCCGGCCCGTAGTTGATGTCTATGGCCTCCGCCCGGTTGTAATCCGCCCAGGCCCGGTCCGCATAGCCCAGGTCGTAATAGATATTGCCCCGGTTGATCAGCGCCTCGGCATAATTCGGGTTGATCCGGATAGCCTGGTTGTAATCCTCCACGGCCCGGTCGTATTCCCCCCGGTTGGCGTACGCGTCCCCCCGTCCGCCATAGGCCTTGGCGTAGCTTGGGGAAAAACGGATCGCCTGGGTAAAATCGTTAATGGCCCGCTCGTATTCCCCCTTCTGCATGAACGCGTTCCCCCGGTTGCGGTAGGCTCCGGCGTACCGGGAGTCAATAAAGATGGCCTCGGTAAAATCCGCTATGGCCCGCTCATAGTCCCCCATCTCCACAAACACCAGCCCCCGGTTGTTGTAGGCCGCCGGATAGGAGGGCTTTAGCCGGACAGCTTCGTTAAAGTCCGCCAGCGCCCAGTAATACTCCCCCTTCATGGCGTAGGCCGAAGCCCGGTTGTTGTACGCCTCGGGAATGTAGGGGTTGATCCGGATCGCCTGGTTGTAGTACCCGATTGCGGCGTCATAGTTTTTCTGATCCGC
>JAIROB010000191.1 GCA_031257695.1 Treponema sp.
CAAGTTAAGAAAACGGAAAACAGGAAAGTCCGCTGATTACGCTGATTTTCACGGATTAAAGAGGCTAAAATCAGCGTTAATCTGTGTAATCTGCGGACAAAAATTCTTAACTTGTTGACAGTGAGGCTTCCCCCCTTGCTTACTTGCGGTGTATGCCTATGATGTCAGATCGTCGTACTGCTCGTCCTCCTTAACATGGGTATAGTACATATACGCTTCGCTGCCGGGGGCCTCCCTGGTCTGCGAACAGTACGCCCGGTATTGGCGGAAGTGCTCCCGCAGGAAACGGTCTATCTTTTTGTCCACCAAAACCCGGGAGTCCTCGCCGGCGTTGGGTTCCCGGTAGAGGCGGAACATCTTTTCCACCGACACCATGGCCATGATGGTTTCCTCCACCGTGCCCGCGCAGGAACGAAAGTCGAACTGCAGCGCGATTTCCCCTTCGGGGTTGTGGTATTTGTAGAGGGTGTAGACCTGCTTGTTCATCACCGCGTTGACGATGGTCTCCACACGATCCGCTCCCATTTCCTCATCCCCCTGGCCTACGGTGTGGTTGGCATGGGGCGCGCCCGTGGAAGCGATTCCTTCGCTCTCCGGCTCCCCCGCGCAGAGAATCTCCTGAAAGCGGGAGTCCCGGAATTTCCGTTTTGCCTCTTCGATGCCGTCGGTGTAGAGCAGGAGCATATCCCCGCGGTCAAGGGCCACGGTCTGTACCCGGTAGCCGCCCCTGGACTCCACCAGGAAATTGGGCAGCGCCCCGGCCGCGGGGGTCTGGGGCAGGGTTATGGTTTTCATTGCGTTTTCCGAAGCGTCATAGAGGTGGACGATATTGTCGCCGGCGTTGCAGAAACGGATGATCCCCGTTTCGGAATCGAAAAGCGCCAGGGTAAACGCGGCAAAACGGCCCTTAAAACCCAGGGTTTCGATAAAGTCGTTGATCTGGTACACCGCGTCCTCAATATGCATTCCCTTTTCCGTGGGCTGCCAGGCCTTGAAATAATTGAGGAACATGGTGGCCACCTGGATCATGATCAGCGCCGCGGGTATGCCCTTGCCGGCCACGTCGCACTTGATGACGGCAAAGTAACGGCCGTCCAGATTCTGATAATCGAAGTAGTCCCCGGACACGCCCTTGGCGCCTTCGTAGTAACCGAAGAACTGCGCGTTTTTGGCGTCCGTAAAACCCGAGGTGAGTTTATTGCCCTCCCGGTCTATTTCCAGGGGGATGAATTTTTTCTGCACCTCCTTGCCTATGGTAAGATCCTCCGAAGCCTTGGCGGCCAGGACCAGGCCGTGGGTCATGTCGTTGATGGTGTTTCCCAATACGGCAAGCTCGTCCCGGGTTTCCAGCTTGATCTCCACGCCCTCAAGTTTTGCCTTGTTGTCGGTGTCCCGGATGCGCTCGACATGGGACACGAGGCGCTTGATGGGCATGATGATCAGCGCGGAAAGCGCCAGCGCCCCCACAACGCCGATGATGATCGCGGTGAGCGCTACTATCATCAAAATCTGCAGCAGCGAACGCTGCCGTTCGGAAATTTGTTCAATAATGGAATCGATGGACACCTCGAGGCGTATGAGGCCCCGGAAGTAGATATCCTCCGAACCCTGGCGGAACATAACCGGTTTGTAAAAAATAAAGGAAGCGCCGGCGCTGGTGTCCACCCTCTGGGTGGGGAAGCGGGGCTCGGATCGGATCTCCCTGGCAATGCCGGTGAGCCGGTCGGTCAGCCGGATCTCCAGGCCCCGGGTCGTTTCCTGGATGTTTTCAAACTTCCGGAGGCTTTCCGGGTCGTTGTAGAGGCCCAGGGCAAGGCCCTCCTGGGTAAGGCTGGCGATGCTGGCGTTCAGATCCCCCACTTCAGCGCGGGCCCGCGCGTTGAGCTCCTCCGCCAGTTTTTCTATCCGCGGGCTCAGCGCGTCCCTGAGGCGGGAAACTCCGGGCTCAAAGTCGGCGGTGTCGATTTTGGACAAAACATCGGGATCGTTGGTTGCCCAGAGGTGATCCGCGGAGGTGGTTCCGGCGGAACCGTAGCCGGTGATGCTCACGTACCGGGCTTCGGGTATGGCGGCCATCTGGGCGGGGAGGAAGCCCATTTCCAGCACGTTTCTGGAGGGGAAATACGCGCGGGCGCTGGAGGCGAGGCCGTCCATCAGCACCGCGGAGCGGTCCCGGAGGCTCTGGAGCAGGGTCTCTTCCTGGGTTCTGGTCATAAGGAGGTACAGGGGAACGGACACCATTACTACCACCAGAAGCACCAGCGCTATGGTAAAGGAAGCCAGTTTAAGGCGCAGTCCGATTCTGCGTCTCCTGATGACGTTTAAGCGTTTTTTCTTTTCCAAGGGCATAAGATCTCCTGTAATAAGGGCGGCCGTTTCAAGTTGAATCGCCGCGTTATCCGCCAGAACGGACGCTATTCCCCACAGGGAGGCCGCTATTCCGATTCCGCACAGTAATACTACTCCTATGGTGATTAAAACAACGATATTGAGCCGGTAGCGCCGTTCCGGCGCCGCCCTCCATACCGGCTCCCAGGGCCTGGAAAAATCGCCGAATTTTACGGTTCCCAGGTTGTCCACCGAAATCACGGGGGCGCTTATGGCTATTCCCCGCAGGGGGTGTTCCAGCCCTATCCGGTACAGCCCTTCCTCAATATCGTTGATCCTGAGGCCGTCGATTTCCCGGTCCGAGATCACCCGGTAATCGCCCTGCTCCAGGAAATACTCTTTTTCATAGGGAGGCTGGGTTTCCTTCTCAAAGAAAATCCTGCTGACCGCGCCGTCTTCAAGAAAGCCCCGGCCTATGACGCGGATCCCAAGGGTCCCCTGCTCATCCTGGGAGGCGTCCACCAGGGTAATAAAGGTGTGGGGAACATACTTGTTCATTCTGAGGTAGGAAGAAGAAGCGGGGCCTATGTTGCCCACCTCGTCGATGGCGAAAACGGAAAAGCGCCACACCCCGTTGTCCGCGTTTGAAAAGGAAGCGGCGTTTTCCCGCCCCATGATCCGCGGAAGCGGCGCCGGGCCGCCCCTCCCCCCGAACCGTTCTTCCGCCGAGGCGAGAAACGCGTCCTCCTCCATGGACGCGTATTCCCCCAGGGGCGCCAGGTACTCCAGGCTCCAGGTGTAACCCGAAATATCCGAAGCCGGAGGGGGGTTCCAGCGTACGGAGAAGGTGTTGGAGAGGAGGAAGCCCCCCTCGTCCAGGGGCGGCGGGATAATAGCCGCCGAGGGCGGCGCCGTGGTGTCCCGGATGTATTCGATCGCCGACGGGGCGGACCAGTTCCCGGCAAAATCCTGGGCCATGACGGAAAAATACCAGCTCCCGTCCTCAGCGGCAATTTCCTCACGGCTGATAGTGTCCGCATAGGCCATGATCTGCCTGGGGGGAACCGCGTCGGGGGATCTATCCCAGCGGTAGGAAAAGCCCAGTATCCCCGAAGGATCCGCGGGAGTCTCCCAGGAAACGCGGACCCGGTCGGCGCTGCTGCGCCGGGAGGGGATAAAATTTTCCGCCGCAAGCCGGGGCGAGGCCGCCGTGGTGTCCGGAACCAGGGAGCAGATGCGGTTTGTATTTCGGACCCGGCTCTGCCAGAAAACCAGAAGATTCCTGCCGTCCACCACGGGCCGGACAAAAAAAGCCTCCCCGGTATTGCCGGAAAGATCGTAGTTTTCCCAATTGAGCCCCCAGCGCTGCGCCAGAAACACCCGGTTCCCCCCCCGCCTGCTGTCAAACCACAGCACCGTCGTTTCGCCCCGGAAAAAGAACGCCACAGGGTTATTGCAATAGGCGTTTTCATTGTTTATCCGGTCGACTATGACGGCCTCCCCTTCCCTGTTCAGGAAGGCGCCGTAGATCTGCGGGTTGTTGGAGCCGTAACGCCGCTCCCATACCAGGAAAAGCCGGTCGTCCTGAACCGAAAGGTGGGGGCGCTGGTTGTCAAAACGGTCGACAGCCGCGTCGGGGGTCACGGGGTCCTGGAAGCCGGTGATCCGGCGGGCGGCGGTCCAGGTTTCGCCGCCGTCGAAGCTGGTTTTCAGGTAGAGCTGAAACGTGGGGGCCCCGTCGGCGCCGCCGCCCACAAAGGATTGGAAGACAACGTAATCGATCCCCCCCAAATCCGCGTGGGCGGGGAGAAAGTTCAACTGCAGGGATCGTTCCGGCACAAAGGGCTCAAAGGCCGTCCAGGACAAACCGTCCCCGGAAGAGGCGTAGTAAATGGAAAGGGTCCGCTCGTTGCCGCTGGTCGCAAAGAGCAGGTACCCGCCCCCTTCCCTGGCGTAGATCCGGGGGGCCACGGCGCCTCCCGCTCCGCTCCTCAGCCGGACCTGGTCAAAGGTTTCTCCCCTGTCGCCGGAGACCAGGATCTCCGTGTCCTGAACGGTCGCGGCCACGGCAATGAAGATCCTGTCCCGCGCGTCCACCGCGGCGCTGAGCAGCGCGGGCTCGGCGCCGGAATAGGCATAGGGCCCCCCCGCTCCGCGGTGGACGCGCCAGTCCTCGCCGCCGCGTCTCACCGCCACGGAAACGGTAATGTGCCCGCCGCCGCCCTCCGGGGCGCCGCCGCCCGCGTTTTCCTGCCAGGCCAGAACAGCGATGCTGCTGTTAAAGGCCGTGACAGGAAAACTGCCCTCCAGGGCTTCTCCGCCGGGGCTGAAAAAATCCGGCTTTTCCCAATAAAAATTGGAAAGAGAGAGCGCCCGCGCCGCGCAGCACAGAAGAAAAAACAGTAGCGCTGCGTTCTTTTTTATCATAGTATGGACTCGATTCTCCGCTGCAGATCCAGTATGCGTCTTGAATTCCGGTGTTCCGCGTTTTGCAGAAGCTGCCGCACTATGGTCATGGCCACCAGGGTATTGCCCTGTTGCAGCGCCTGGACGGCCCGCTGGTACTCCCGTTCAGCGGAGCTGTTCAGCACCACCGAACCGCCCCCGCCCATCTCGGTCTGGACCCGGTCCTTGAGCGACATGGCCTGACTGTTGGAGGGGTTTAAGGCCAGCGCCTGGTTCAACTGCTCCAGGGCCACGGGAAACTGGGAGCGCACGTTCCGGTCTACTATCCCCCGGGCCGCGGCGGTGAGCTCGTTGGACCGGGCCAGGGAACGGGGGTCGGGCGGCGCGGGACGGTAGCCCATGTCAATTTCCGCCTGGACCACCAGGCCCCGGATACCCGGATAGGCGGGGTTGATCTCCGAGAGGTTCTGGAGATCCGCGAAACTTTCCACGGAGTTTTGCCTGGCGCCGGCAACCGCTTCGTTGAGCCGGCGCTGGAAGGACGCGTTAAAGGCCGCCGGGTCTATAACCTGATCCATCCGCAGATCCAGAAGGCTCGCCTCCTGATTTACCGGAAACATGAGCCGCACCTCCCGGGTTTTCTTCCGGGCTTCGGCAAACCGCTCAAGGCCCTCCGCCCGCCGGTTTCCGCCGATCAGCCTGATCCCGTCGTCGAAATTCTTCCTGGCGTCGCTCAGGAGCTGGCTCATCTCCTGGTAGAGCGGGGCCGTGGGGGGGATGACCCTGCCCGCCCGGAGGGACACGGCTCCCCGAACCACTGTAAGCCAGTAGCTTACTTCGGGATCGTCCTCCAGGTTGATGCGCTGCCAGCGGTTCATGGCGCGGACCAGATATTCTTCCGCGGTCTCAAAGTTGCCCTCAAAATAGGAGTCCCGGGCGGAGTTTACCAGGTTCCGCACCTCCCTTACAACGGCTTCGTTTTCCAGCCGGGTTATCTCGGCGCCCAGGTCGATCAGGCTGGTGTCCCTGACGCGCCTGAGGGCGGCGGATTCCTGTATTTCCAGGGACGCGTCGTAGCGTTCGCCGGACCGGAGCGCCCGGTCCCGGGCCGTGTCAAAGTTGCCCTGCGCCAGCGCTGACTGGGCTTCCCGGTAGAGCCGGTCCCCTTCCTGTTCCAGGGCTTCGGCCTGGGCAGCCTGGGTCCGGGCGGTCTGTTCCAGGGCCAGGGTACGGATCCGCAGTTCCTCAATCTCCCCCGCCATGGAGCGGGCGCCGTTGTACAGCGCCGCTATCCGGGGCTCCCGGAAAAACCGGAGGGATTCTCCCTCGTACCGGGCGATCAGGGCCCGGCCTTCCGCAAGCCCCTGGGCAGATTCCCGGTCGATCCGCGTAAAGAGTTCAAGCGCTTCCCGGGGGTACCGGGCGGCATACTCCCCTTCGGCATTGGACTGGGAATTCCCGGTAAAAAAACGATACCCCTCGGCAAACATAGTTTTCCATTCGGCGACGCGCCCCTGCAGATCCCGGTTGGCAACGGTGTATTCCCTGATGGCGGCTGAGTTTTCCAGGATGAATATATTTGCGTCCATGTTTTCAAACAGGGCCAGGGCGTTTGCCATGGGGACAAAATGCTCGCGCCTTCCGGTGAGTTCGTACCGGCCCTCCAGGAGGGCGTCGCCGCCGGCGTTGAGCCGATCAAGAACCGCTTCCACCTTGACGGCCAAATCGTGGTACGCGCTCCGGGCCTCCGATTCCCGGGCTATGGCGGTTTGGGCGTCCATCCTGCCCTGCTGCCATGCTTCCAGGGCGGTGGACTTCATTGATGCCAGACGGTTGTACTGATCCAGCAGGGGGCCGGTTTCCATCTGGCTTGTGGAGGCCAGGTTCATGGAATAGTACTGTAGGTACTCTTCCGCTTTAAAAACGATAACGGTGTGGTCGAAGTACTCGTAGGTTTGAAAATTCTGCCCCCCGTAGAAGCGGCGCCAATCGTCAAGGTAGTCCATAGCCAGGGCGCAATACCCGGCGGCCAGTTCGAACTGCCTCCGGGCCTGGGGGAAATTCAGGCCCTCCTGGGCGGCGCGGGCGTTCCGGTAGGCCGTCTCCGCGGCGTTTTCCAGGTGGTCGTCAAACGGGGCGAGAGCCGAAGTCCAGAGCTTTGCCACGGAGCCGAGGAGGCCCTCCTGGATATCCGCGTTCCAGCGGCCCCGGACAACACGGGACGCAAAGGCAAGGTAGTTCCGGTCCCCCAGGCCGGGGTCCTCCTGTCGGAGCAGGGCCAATTGTTCGTCAAAGTAATTTCCCGCCTTGGCCATGGCGTTTTCCAACATGATGAACCGCTCCAGCAGCGGGGAAAGGCGGGCGTAGTAATCCCGAAGCCGCGTCAGGCCGTCCTCCCCTCCTGTAAAAGCAACCTGGTTTATGCCGGCGGCGGCGTTCCTGAAAGGGGCAAACAGAACGGCAAAATCCTCTATGCTCGACGCAAGGGTACGCAGATAAAGGCGGACCCAGGCTTCGACGGACTCCTCATGATCCGCGGAAAAGAATTCGTCCCGGTACAGCTCCAGGCCGCCGGCATAGCGCCTCATGGCGGCCACATAATCGCCCTGGTCGAGCAGCCCCCGCGCCTCGACCATGATCTGCGCCAGGAGGCGCCGGTTATGGCCGAAAACCGCCAGCTCCCTGACATGGGCGATAAACTGCAGCGCCATGCCCTTGGCGGGCTCAATCGCTTCAAGCCGGCCGGTGAGGTCCAGTATCTTTTCCGAGTTGTCCGGGTCCGTGGTTAATACGTCCAGGAGCTCGCTGGTCAGGGTATTGTAGCTGTCCCGGAGCAGAATGATCTTCCGCAAACGTTTTTGGGCATGGGAAAATTTTTCGGGGTTTTCCTCGGTGTAGGCGGTGAGTATCCTGATGGCTTCGTCGTATTGCCGGTCCGCGATCAATTTGTCCGCCAGGGCAAGGCCGCCGTCCCGGGCCCCCCCCGCGCTGAGGGGAGACACCGCCGCGACAAGACCCAGGCACAGGGGGAGGATCCATCCGTGAGTTTGACCGGCCGCTTTCATTAAAGGACACCTATCGGCATATCGGGTTTCATTCCCATGGTACCATAGAATAAAATGTTTGTCCGCTATATAGTATCATAATAGGCTTCCATGATGAAATTGAAGTTTTTCCTGTTTTATACGTTGTTTTTCCTGTTTTTTGCGTATACCGCCGCTGCCATCGACTTCGACGCGGACGGCTACGGTTCCATCACGGATTACCTTAAAGACATCTACGGCGTTGACGATAACGCCGGCTTAACCGCCTTTCCCGTGCTGAACATCCCCCTGGGCGGCAGGGCGGAGGGCATGGCCGGGTCGTTTTCCGCGGTCGCGGACGATATTTCCTTTCTTGAATGGAACCCCGCGGGGTCTTCCATGTTGCCGAAAACCGAACTGGCCTTTTTCCACAACAACTGGATCGCCGACACAAAAATTGAAGGGGCCGCCTTCGCGTCCCGATACAAGGACTTCGGTTTTGCCGCGGGGGGGAAATGGCTCTATACCCCCTTTACGGAGTACAATATCTATGGGGAACGGGCCTCCAAGGGCTATTATTCCGAAGCGGTGGCGACCCTCAACGGCTCCTTTAATGTTCTTTCGGGGTACTATTTTTCCGGCGTTTCCCTGGGGGTGAATATCAAGGGGGCCTTCCGCTTTGTCCCGGATTTTTCCGATTCCGACGATATGGACAACAAAACCGGTTCCCTTGTCCCCGGTTCCGGGCGGGAGCAGTCCGCGGCCATGGCCATGGCGGATATAGGCGCCCTTACCAGGATAAACTTTTTGAAGTTCTACAATTCCCGGGATAGAAACTTTTCCTTCGCCCTGACGCTCCGCAACCTGGGCCCCCCGGCCAAGGGCGATCCCCTGCCGTCCGTGGCGGTGGCCGGCCTCTCCTGGAAGCCCCTCAGACCCATACTGCTTTCTTTTGATTATTCTTTCCCCATAAATACAACGGACTTCGATCTTTCGGAGCGGCCCTACTGGGCGGCGGGCCTGTCCGCTCAAATAACCGGTTTTTTATCCATGCGCGGGGGGCTGCTGGCCAAGCACGGCAACGTGCGAATCGCCGTGGGCAGCGCGGTGGACCTGAAAAATCTCTCCCTGGATTTGAACTATACCCTGGATCTCCTGACCCAGCTTACCCCCCTGAACCGGGTCAGCCTGGGGGTCCGGTTTAACCTGGGGGATCAGGGCAGGGCGGACCGGGAAGCGGAGGCGGAGGCGCTCTACATACAGGGCCTGAGCGCCTATGCCCAGGGGGAACTCGACCGGGCCCGGTTCTATTGGGAGGAAGCCCTGAAGACGGACCCCCGGTTTGAGCCCGCGGCGGAAGGGCTTTCCCTGATCATCCGGTCCAGGGATCTGATGGGGCGCATAGACGAGATGCAGTCCCTGGGATTTTAGGGTTCCCCCCTATGAGCCCGGTTGGGTCTCCGGGGCTGCTCCCCCCTATGGGCCTGGTTGGGTCTCCGGGGCTGCGCCTATACTGTGTGTGCAGGGGGTGGCCCGGGTAGCGCCGGCCGCCCCCGCGGGCGCGGTGGGCGATGGGGGCGGGGAGGGGGTGGCGGGGCCCCCCCGGTGGTAGGTTTGGGT
>JAIROB010000114.1 GCA_031257695.1 Treponema sp.
CGCGCTCAAAGCCGCGGCCCGGGACGCTCCCCAGGCTCCGGGGGTTTACCTCATGCGGGACGAGGAGAGCCGCATCATTTATGTGGGAAAAGCCAAGGCGCTGCGGAACCGCCTGGGCTCCTACTTTTCCGGGGTTAAGGACATCAAGACCCAGACTTTGGTCCGCCATGCCCGGAGCATTGAAACCATCATTGTGGCCAATGAGTATGAGGCGCTGCTCCTGGAAAACACCCTGATCAAACAGCATAGCCCCAAGTACAATATCAACCTCAAGGATGACAAGTCCTACCCCGTGATCCGCGTCACCGCCGGCGCCTTTCCCCGGATCTTCAAGACCCGGCACATCGTGGAAGACGGCTCCGGGTATTTCGGCCCCTTCCCCAATGTCCAGGCAGTGGACACCCTGTTGGAGATCATCGACAAGGTCTTTCCCCTGCGGAAATGCAGGGTCCTGAAAAAGCGGCTTGCCCCCTGTATGTACTTCCACATAGGCCGGTGCGCCGCTCCCTGCTGCGGCAAGATAAGCGGGGAGGAATACGCCCGCATCTGGGCCGGGTCCGGAAGGTCCTTTCCGGCGAAACCGGGGCGCTGATCATGGATTTAACCGAAGGAATGCACGAAGCGGCAAGGCTGCTCCGGTTTGAACGGGCCGCGGAGCTCCGCAACGCCATTGCCGCGGTGAGGACCCTGACGGAAAGCCCGTCGGTGGTGGACTTTGACACCGAAGCCCGGGACTACATAGCCTGGGCAAGCGAAAGCCTCTGGTCAACCTGGTCGGTCTTTTCCATGCGGGGGGGCAAAATCACCGGCCAGGAGCTCTACCGAACCCGTTCCGCCGCGGAGGAAAGCGAATCCCTGGAAACCTTCATTGCCGCGTACTATGCCCCGGACCGCCCCCCGCCGCCCCGCATATTTATTGCCCCGGAAAGCGGAACCCAGGGCTTCCCCGCGCTGAAACGCTGGTTCAAAGAACAGTTCGGCTGCGAACCGGAATTGACGGCGCCGGATGAAAAGCGGCACCAGGCGATCCTTGCCATGGCCCGGCAAAACGCCCTGGAGGATCTCCGCAGGCGGCTCAGGGAACGGGGCGCGGGCCCGGCGCTGGACGAACTGGCCGGGGAGCTCGGCCTCACGGTCCGGCCTGAGCGGATAGAGGGCTTTGACATAGCCCAACTGGACGGCAAGCATCCCGTGGCTTCCCTCATCTCCTTCAAGAACGGCGCGCCGGACAAGAAAAACTACCGCTACTTCAAACTCCGCACCGTGGTGGGGGTGGTGGACGATTTTGCCGCGATGCGGGAAGCGGTGCGCCGACGCTACTCCCGGCTGATCCGGGAGGGCAGCGAGCTGCCGGACCTGATCCTCATCGACGGCGGCATAGGCCAGGTGAACGCGGCCAAGGGCATCCTGGACGAGCTGGGTATGCACACCGGCATTGTGGGGCTGGCCAAACGGGACGAGGAGCTGTGGCTCCCCAACGCCCGCCGCCCGATCCGGCTCTCCAAACGTTCCGAGGCCCTCAAGACCCTGCAATACATCCGGGACGAAACCCACCGTTTCGCCACCACCCTGAACCAGAAACTCCGCTCCGGGGATCTGGCTTTCCCCGCCCTGGAATCGGTGGAAGGCATAGGCCCCAAGCGCGCCGCGGCGATTATGCGGGCCTACCGCACCCTCCCCGCGATAGCCGCGGCCACGGCAGAGGACATTGCCGGCCGCTGCGGCATCAGCGAAACCGCGGCCCGGGCGGTTCGCGCCGCCGCGCAACTCGCCCTGGAGGACCAGGCCGCCGCGGCGCAGCGTCTTGCCGCGGGGAAAGGCCGCGGCGCCCGGGACAATGCGTTCCCGACCGGCGAGGGGATAGCGTTTCTGGCCGCGGAAGCCGCGGAGGGGGAGTTTAGGCAGGAAGGGGCTGACACGCAGGAGGCGGGGGCAGCGCCGAGTCCAAGCTCGGGCGATAGGAGCGGAGAAATCCGGAAGCCGGCAAGTGGTTAAGCTCTGTCCGGCAGGATAAACGCGGAGCAATCAGCCGGTTCTAAGGAAGCCCCGGACAAAAACTGAAGCGTCATGGCCCGATATTCCTGAGGGTCTCCATATCAAGGCCCGTAATTTCCTGGATTATATCAAGCGGCAAGCCTTTGGCCAGGGCTTTCCGGGCGATTTCCTCCCGGCCCTCTTCCCGGCCCTCCTCAAAACGAACCGCCAAGGCATCGTCCCAGTTCCATTCCGTAAACAACATATTCACCACCTCCGAGCTATGCAGCTCCAGAAATTCCTTCAATATTCCCCGGCTTATGCAGTGCTTCACCGCCGCCTTTACCCCCTCGTCCCGGCTCCCCAGCTCCTTCTCATATTCACGCGCCTTCCCTATGAACTCGCTGTACCCGTGAAGCGTTTTGCTCCGCCTTACCAATTCGCTGTTGTGCCCTTTATTGATATTTATCACCCGCACGGTTAATTCCAAATCGGGAGGGCCCGTGTACCCCAGCTCCGCGAGGTCCGCAAAGGAGTCCGAGAGTTTCAGCCGGATCTCGTCGGGGTAGTCCGCCGGCCCGTTGTACAGCACAAAACATTCAGGCCGGGGTATGGTCAGCAGTTTGCTCTTGTAGACATCCCTGTTGTCGATGATCTTTTCATAGAGTCGGGCCAGGTACATAAGGCAGCGCAGGGGCATATTGGGGTTCACCGTGGATTGATGCTCGAAAATCACCACTAACACATCGGCGAAGGAGAAGGAAAGGTCGTTGACCCGTTCCATGAAGAGCGCGTCCTCCAGGGTGTTGACGGTGATGGGCAGGTCCGGGGGCAGCGTGACGCCTTCCAGGGCGTTGTAGAGTTCCCGCAGGGTTTCGGGGTTATTGAACAGGAGCGAGAACACGCTGTCTTTGTAAGCGCGGTTTGCGGCCATAGCAGCCTCCGGGTTAATTGTAAAGGGTTTTGTCGGATTATTCAACGCCCCCCCTATGGGCCCGTTTGGGTGAGCGCTGCCCCATGCCACAGGAAGGCGGGCTCATAGGGGGCTTTTGAGCGGGACCTTATACTATCAGAAAGTTTGGAGGTCCATGGGGCGCGGGGCCTTTGTTTCTGCCAAAATACCCTGCGTTACACAGTGTTTGTGCGTTCCCGTACTAAGGTTTTGTCTGAGGTCCTGTCGGCTGGAAAAATAAAGTTCAGCGACGCAAGCCCCCTATGGGCCCCTTACGCGGCACGGGGACGCTTGAGACAAAGGCGGGGGGCGGCGGAGTATGCCTGGCCGAACGTCTCTGGAATTCCCCGCTTCCGTAGACCCGTAGGGCGGGGCTGCGGAAGCGGACTCTACAGGCAAGTGAGCGCCGGGCATACTCCG
>JAIROB010000212.1 GCA_031257695.1 Treponema sp.
AGTTAAGAAAACGGGAAACAGGAAAGTCCGCTGATTACGCTGATTTTCACAGATTAAAGAGGCTAAAATCAGCGTTAATCTGTGTAATCTGCGGACAAAAATTCTTAACTTGTTGACAGGGAGACTTCCCCCCCCTTATCCGCGGCATCAGGCTTCCTCCCCTTCCTTCTCCTTTTGCCGCAGTTCGGTCAGCGCCTCCAGCCCGAACACGTCCCTGGTTTTGAGCTCCTCCGCTATGGAATTGGGAACCAGCATCATGGAATTCCCCGCTTTCAGGCCCTCGTTCAGGATGGAAAGGATTTTGAGCTTCATCGCCGGCTCGTTGGCGGCGTAGATCCTCACCGCTTCCTCCAGCTTTTTGGCGATTTCGATTTCCGCCTCCGCCAGAAGGATGCGCCCCTTCTTTTCACGTTCCGCCTGGGCGACCCGGCTGAGGGCGTCCTGCAGCGCCTTGGGAATCTGGATGTCGGTAATGTCGATGTGCTGCACCGTGATGCCCCAGTCGGTGGTCTTTTTGTCGACCTCCGCCTGTATCTGCTTCTCAATGAGATCCCCCCGCTCCAGGAAGGTGGAAAGGTCGTGGCTGGACACGCTGTTCCGCAGCGCGGTTTTGGAGGCCAGCGCCACCGCGTCTTCGTAATTCTCCACCTCCAGCGCGGCCTTTTGGGGGTCCCACACCAGCCAGAAACAGAGGGCGTCCACGGTAACGGTAACGGAGTCCCTGGTGAGGGTTTCCTGGGCGGAAAAATCCGTCACCCGGATGCGTATGTCCAGGGTTTGCGCCACCCGGTCCGCCAGGGGGAGGAGGAAAAAGAGTCCCGGCTCCTGAACTTTTCTAAAACGTCCGAAGCGCAGGATAATTGCCCGGTCCCATTCGTCGATTTTGCGGATGGAAAAAGTGAGCAGCAGGACCAGCAGTAAAACTGCGGACCCCAAGCCCCAGCCGGTTTCCGGGGAAACCCGCCCGGCCAGGGCTCCCCGCAGCGCCCAGAGCAGGGCTCCCGCAAGGGCCAGGATGATGAGCCGCAGAACCGGCAGGGTATAATCCCGGCGCCGCCCGGAATGGGGTAGTTTCTTTATCAAGGGCTTTGAAGCGGTCTTTGCCGCGTCCGGCGCCGCGCCGGTTTTTCGCGCTCCCTTCATGTCACACTCCTTCTTTGTCCTCGCTAAAATCTCCGATAAGCCGGAGGGCCTCTTTCCGGTCAATTCCCAGGCCCCGCATCTCCTGTAAAAAGCGCCCCAGGGCTTCCCGGATCCTGCCGTTCAGGGCGGCTTCTTCGTTTTCCGGCTTCTTGTCGGAGATATAGGTCCCGCTTCCCACCTGGGTTGTCAGGATGCCCCGTATTTCCAGCTCCCCGTAAGCCTTGGCGATGGTGTTGGGATTTATCTTGAGCGCCACCGCCAGGGAGCGGATGGTGGGAAGTTTATCCCCGGTCCTGAGTCTGCCCGAAAGGACCCCGTGTTCGATCTGCCGGATAATCTGCCGGTAAACCGGCACCCCGTTGGCCTGGTCCAGGGAAAATTCCATGCCGGCCTCCGGGTTTGTACTATACATATAGCACAATTTAGCCTCCACGGGGCGGCAGGTCAAGGGGATTTTTGGGAAAATCGGCAATTCTCAGTTTAACCACAAACCACACTAACCATACGAACAAATCCGAATTGTCCGTTAAACAGGTTCGTGTCGTTGGTGTGGTTAGTGGTTACTCTAAAATCGGAATTACCGGGTTCAGGCAGCGGGGGGTTGCGTCTTTTTTGTCTGTCGCTTCTTCAGCACGCACCGCACAAAACCGCTGTCAACCTCAAACTCAATAGGGGGATTGCCGTTTGCGGCCATAGCATCACGGGCAAGCCGGAGGCCCAGGCCGAAGCGCTGAATAACGCCTATGGTTTTTAACACATCGGCGATATTTTTATTGCGATACGAAACCAGGCCTGCGGCGCCGAAATTGTCGGCGGATACTGCTCCATAGGGGCCGCCGGGGCTTAAAAACTCTATGCGGTCATTAAAAATGTACATGTGCACGGGGGCGTTGTTGCTTTCATAGCTCCGGCGCAATATGGCGTTGTACAGTATCTGCCGCAATGCGGTCTCGGGGTAATCCCAGCTTATCACGTGGGCGGGACCGGAAACAATGTCAAAGGCCTTTTTATTGTAGGCGGCAAGCTTCATTTCAGCCGTTTTTAGCATCTCCGAAAGGCGGCCCTTTATTTCCTGCTCATCGGTTATCGGGTCAGTATACTCATCGCCGTCTATTCGCAAAAACTGAATATAGGCGCCGTAAATAAAATCCTGCGGATTTTTTCCCAGCGCCAGCATACCGGTAAAAGTTGGCGTAGTATCATCGGGAGAAACAATCATGCGGCAGGCAGCCAGTTTTTCTTCGTAGGTTCGATTATTGGCCGTCAGGATTTCAGGGGAAACTGCTTTGGGAAGGTATTCTTCTTCAAAAAACACACGGGAAAGATCGTCTATAACCGCCCGGAAAACCGGACGCAAATCAAAGGGAACCTGTTTGCTTTGGCGTTTTTCGATTAATATGCGTTCTTCCTGTTCGTTGGCTATTGCCCGGCGCGGTCCGATTCGAATCCAAATCCTGCCGTCATATTTGACAGGGGTGGAATCCGACGGCAGAACAGTAACAACCGCTATTGCGGCGCCTTTCAGATTCCGCTTCTCCACGGTTATTACGGGAAACGGGCGTATATTGCCGTCGGTTTCCATGTCGGAAAGCGTCAACAAAAGATGGTCGGTTACTTTTAACCCGCTGGGCGTTCCATCATCCTTGACGCCTATGAAAAGAACGCCGCTCCGGTTATGGCCGGGCAGATCATTGGCAAACGCGCATACCGTTTCCCGGGCCCGTTTCGGCGTTTCGCCTGAAAAACTCTCTTTGCGTTCAACCAAATCGGACTCAAGGTCGCTCAGTAAGCTGGTCAATTCTTCATCTGAATATCGCTGCATTTTTTACTCCGCCATTGCCGGCAGCAGGCTTGGGTCTTTGGTGTAGTGTAACGCACAATGCCATGAAACGCAACGCAACCTCCAGGCAGCGCCGGTCCCTTTACGGGAGGCCGGAAATGACCTATGGTTGGGGAGGCAGCAACTTGCTAATCGTTAATGGGGAGGGGGTCGTGCCCGGCAAATCCGCCTTAGCTCTTAGGTCCGTAACCCTTTTCGCCATACTCTGGCAGTTCCGGCTCCTGGCAGCGGATCTGGCTGACACCCCGGTCTACGCCGCCGCCCTGCTCTGCGCCTTCCTGGGGGCCTTTATTTTGGCGCGGCTCCCCACAGTAAAGCCCCCCGCGGTTCTGCCCATCCTGTTTCTCGCTCCCTGGGCGGCGCGGGCTCTTATCGCCCTGCCGGGGCTTTTTGCGCCGGGCATTGCCGTCGCCCTGGATTCGCTGCTCCTCAATCTGGACCGTAACAGCTTTGTTTCCCTGCTGCCCTTTTACTGGGCGGCCTTCACCACCTACTTTTCCGCCCGATCCCGCCGGTTCCTGCGGGCCGACATAATCGCCGCGGACGCGCTGCTCCTGGTGATCTACTCCATAGCCCATACCTCGGATCTGAGCGCCTATCGCTGGCCCGCGCTGACCATAGCGGTTTTTTCCGCCATCATCTTTCTGCAGATCCTGGCCCTTATGGCTTCGCTGCCCCCGGAGTACGCCCTGCAAAAACGGGAGGGAATCCCGGGCGTGGCGGCGCTGCTCATCCTGATCCTTGCCGGGGGGGCGTTCCTGATCCGGCCTTTCCAGGAGGATGCGGTGGACAAGGGCGGGGGGCTTTTGGAGCCGAACCTGTTCCACTTCGACTTTTCCCAGGTGCTGCGGCTGGAAAGCGAAATCAGCATGAACGACGATCTGGCTTTTATCGTCCGTAAGGATCCGGAGGATTACCACATTTATCTGCGGCGCTACGTGCTTTCGGGCTACAATCCCAGACAGGGATTCTACCGCCATGAAACCATAGACGAGGCTGCCCAGCCCCAGCGGCTGCCGGACCGGCGGGTCGAACTGGAGACGGAGCCCCTTGAAAATTTCCGGTTTACCGATCAGGAGTACTACCTGGTCAACTTTGACTCCGCCGCGCTGATCGCCCTGAAGGAGCCCGCGGAGATCGTCCCCTTTGAAAGCTGGGACGCTTCGTCCTTTAGCTCCGCCTATGGGGTCCGCAGTAAAACCAGCGATGCGCTGCACATGGAACTGGCGGATGTGGATCCCGGGGAATTGTCCGGGGAAGCGCTGGGGCTCAGCGCCGAAGAATACGCCTACTACACCGACTACGGCGGCAACGAGCGGATCGCCCGCTATGCCCGGGAACTTGCCGGGGGCTACGAATCCTACTGGGAAAAAATCCAGGTTATATACGAGGAGTTGAAATACGGAGAGTACCGCTACAGTCTGAAACCGGGGATTGCTCCGGACGGCGATCAACTGGGGTACTTTCTTTTTCAAACCAAAAAGGGCTACTGTTCCTACTACGCCTTTGCCTTTGCCCTGCTCCTCCGCTCCCTGGGGATCCCCGCCCGTATCGCCGCGGGTTTCTTTATCGACAGCGAATTGGACACCTTCAACTATTACCCCGTCCGTTCCGACATGGCCCACGCCTGGGTGGAGGTCCGTTATCCACAGTTCGGCTGGGTCGAGTACGATCCCACCACCGGCAACCTGATGGAGGGGGAGGAGTTCAACTTTTCCTCCGGGGTGCCCCAGGATCTGTTTGAGCGGCTTATGCGGGAAATCCTGGAAAACCGCTCCCAACTGATCCCAAAAACGGGCCAGGATGACGGCGAGCCCGTTTCCGCCCTGGCGGCATTGGGCCGGAGCGTCGGCTCCTTCCTTCACGCTTATTGGCCGCTTTTTACGGCCCTCCTCGCCGCCGCCGTCTTTTTATGGATCCGCGCCGCGTTTCTGGCGCGGGCGGCCCTGACCCGGGATCCCCGGAAAAAGGCGCTCCTCCTCTGGGCCCACGCCCTCCGCAGGCTGCGTCTGGCGGGCTACAGGCGCAGACCCCGGGAGGAAGGCGAAGCCGAGTGGGCGCGGGCTTTGGATGCCGCGTTTCCCGGCCTTTACCTCCTGTGCCAGGGGGCCGCGGCGGCCCGCTATGCCCCTGACTATGCCCCGGAACAGGGCCGGGAAATGGAGGCGCTGTACCGGTCCTTCGCGAGCCGCTACCGGGAACAGGCGCCCCTCCTCCGGCGTATCCTGGCCTGGGTTCTGCCGCCCCTGGCGCTGATTCCGGACGCCAAAAAACCCGGCGGACCCCTTGGCGGAGCGGCCCTGCTGGCGGCGGCGCTGCTGCTGTCACCGGGAAGCGACGCGGCCCGGGCCCAAACGCCGGAGGGCGGGGCCGGCTCCACGGAACTCTACGAAGCGGCTGCGGGGGCGCAGGAGTCGGAATACTGGGACAGGGCCATTGAGCTTTACAATCAGGGCCTGGACCGCTACCCCCTGGACAGCCGGTTTCCCTGGGCCCTGGGGCAGCTCTACGAAAGCCGCCGCCTCTACGGGCTCGCCTGGGAAACCTACAGGAAGGCCGAGGCGCTGATCCCCTACGATTCGGAACTGCTCTACCGGATGGCGCTGACCGCGGGGTATCTCAACGAAAACGCCCTTTCCGCGGAGTACCTGGAACGGCTCTTGGCCATATCGCCGGAAAACCTGGACGCCATCGGCAACCTGGCGTGGATGTACTACAAGCTCCACCGCCTGGAGGACGGGGAACGGCTTCTGCTGGACGCCCGGAACCGCTTCGGACCCGGCGCGGATTTCGCCATGACCCTGGGCACCGTCTATTCCGATATGTTCCGTTACGACGAGGCGAAGGCGGCCTATCTGGAAGCCATCGCGGGCGGGGAAGAGTGGGGGGACCGCGGGTTCAGCTCCGTGGCCCGCTACAACCTCTCCCTTCTGGAATCCCGGTTCTACCATTTTGCCGAGGCGCTGGAGGAGACCGACGCGTCCCTGGCCGCCCAGAACCGTTCCTCCGGCTGGCTGGCCCAGGGGGAGCTCTACCTCCGCCGGCTGGATTTCCCCCGGACCTTCGCTGCCTATCAGCGGGCCTACGAAAACGACAACTCCCCCCTTTCCAGGATCAACATGGCCTATGCCTTTCAGGTTGCCGGGCGGCTTGAGGAAGCCCGGCTTTACGCGGAGGACAGCCTCAAATCCCGGGATATGTCGTGGATGATGAACTACGGCATAGACCCGGACCGGTACAGGCGGGATCTGCACCAAATCCTCTGGAGCGCCTATTCCGGCCTGGCCAAAACCGGCGCCCTCACCCCCCGGAGCGGGCCCGGGGACAGGTTCAAGGGCTTTATTATGACGGGGTACTACCGGTTTAAGGCAGCGGCCCACCGCCATCTGTTCCGCAAGTACAGCCTCCTGGCCGCCGACGCTTACCGGAGGGTTTCCGCGGCCGGGGAACCCCGCCTGGAGGCGCTGATCCAGTATTACAACGCCTTTGAGGACTACCCCCGGCGGGCCAGGGTCTATCTGGACCTGGCCCGGAATTTTGAGACCCCCCTCATTCCCCGGGCCGCCCCCTCCTACGAAGCGGAGACGGGAACCCTCCTCAAAGACAGGGAACTGCTCAACGCGGTCATCGGCGCGCTTGACCCGGTATGGGAACGGGATCTGCTGGCGGACATCTACGCCGAGCTTGCGCTCCTGGCAAAGGGCGCCTCCCGCCGGGCGGAGCGTCAGGACGCCGCGGAACGGCTCTACGCGCTCAACCGGGGGGCCCTGCGGCAGAAGGGCATCTCCCTGCCGGTAAGCCTGAGCTTTGTGCTTCAGCCGGACGGGGAAGGCCGGTTTTCCCCGGAAGCGGCGCGGCTGGCAAAGCCCCTCATGCGGATCCTGGGGAAGGCGGGAATTCAGGAGACCGGCATACGGACGGACGGCCCGAACCCGGCCCGGTTCGCCCTGACCCTGGAAATAGAAGAAAGAAACATCAAAGGCGGCTGGACCGTCCACTGCGAACTCCAGGACGAAGGCCGGGGAAGCTCAGTCTGGCGGCGATCCCTCCCCCTGCCCGGCTCCTCCGCCCGGGACCTCAGCGCCTTCGCCCGCGCCCTGGCGGACGAGGCATTTACCGCTCGGTAAAGCATAACCCCGTATGATTAGCGGCCCGTCCTTCCTGTTCAGGCCCCCCGGGTGGGAAGGGTCATCGCACCACCGGCGATTCCCCCGACCTGTCGAAACGCATGGTGAAGCGGGGGAGGGGCTCGTCGCCGGCGCGGACCGCCACATCCCCGGAAAAGCGGTACTGCACAGCCTTGAGGGCGATAACCTGGTCCAGCACTTCCCGCTTCATGTTCATAAAGTTCATCAGCAGGAACAGATCCTTTTCAGCGTAGCCCTCGGGGGGAATCACCAGCAGGCCGGTTTCCCTGCCCTCCGCCCAGTAACGGCCAGCGCCGTAGAGTTCATAGTTGAAGGTGGAAAGTTCCACCGGAAAGCTGTTGGGGTTGTCGACCCGCAGCCGCACCTTAAACCGGGTATTGATAAGCTCCGCCTGCAGTATGGCGATGGAAGCTATGGAAAATTCCGGCTCCAGAATCCGTGGTTCCGGCGCGGGTTTTTCAGGGGCGGGAACAGGCGCGGGGGGAGCGGCCTCCGGGGGTTTGGAGGCGCAGGCGCCGAAACACCACAGGGCGAGGCCCGGCAGGATAAAAAGAAACTTCTTCATACTTCAATATCGGAATCAACGGGGACTAAGCAAGGCCTAAAGCGCATCAGCAATTCCGAATTCAAAATCCCAAAACCGAAAAGACCTGCGCCCCAATCGGAATTGCCGCCAAAAAACGCGGGAGAGCATGGTAAAAATGGTCAAATACCCTCCGCTTATGTCTGTTATGCCCTTCAATAGCCGTCTGGTATTTGACCATTTTTTTGAATTCAGAATTACTGAAAACGCATTCCGGATCCACGCTCCCCGGCGGGGCGCCGTCAGCCCCCTGCCCCGTCCATCAGCTTCCGGTAGGCTTCCTGTATCAGCATAAAGGTCTTTGCGCCGCTCTGTTGATGTTCCTCGTCCAGGGACTGAAGCACATCCGGGTGGTACAGCGCCGCCAGTTTTCGGAAACGCGATTTGATTTCCCCCGGGCCCGCCCCCCTCCTGAGCCCCATGGTCAGCCAGGGATCGTCCGCGGCGGGATCTTCGGAGCCTCCGCCCTTCCCCCTGTCTCCGCGGGGGGCGTAAAACGGGGTCAGGATCTGGCGGATGGAAGCCGCTTCCCGCAGGGCCCGGTCTCCCTTTGCCAGGGAACACAGTTCCTGCCCCAACCGTTCAAGATCCCCCGCGGCGGAACGCCGGGCGGCTAAACTTTCCGCCAGAAGATCCGGGTTGAGCCGGTCCGTCATGGAAAGGGCTATTTTGCAGAAGGTCTCCATCAGGGGAATAGCGGGGATGCCCTCGGGAAAAGCTTTTAGGGCGCTGTGGATCACCCGCCTGGCGATGAGCTCTCCGTCCTGGTTTTTTCCCGGAGGCGCCCTGCGGTCCCGGCCTTCCCCCTCCGGCTTTTGCGGGAACAGCGGATTCGGCCCGGCTGCCCTGACCGAAAGGACAACCCCCAGGGCGCAATAGGCGCTCAAGCCCGCCGCTCCCTCGTTAAAGTCGACTCTTCCGGGCGCCTCAAAATAGCGGGCCGCCTTCCTGTCGGAGCGGCGCCGGAGGATCAACTGCTGCAACAGGGCTCCCAGGAGCGCTCCGATAAGCATCCCCGCTATGCCTCCCGCCAGCGCCCCCAGCAGAAGGCCCGTGAAAGGTCCGGCTAGTGAAAAAAGAACTGTTCTCAGGGCCGGAGTTTTTTTGGAGTTATCCATGTTGGGCTGCTAAAAGTATCAGCGATAGTATAAAGAGAATCAAGGATCCTCCCACAAAAAAGCCGAGCGTTGGGGAATACCCCAGGGAAAGGAGCAGGGCCAGCCCCAAAAGGCCGGAAAGCTCGTAGATGAACTGCGCCGCGCCGTCAAACACCAGGGGGATGATCCCCAGCATGGGGAGTCCCAGAAACCTGGGCTTTGCCGCGGCGCGAAAACGCCAGCCTATGAGGATGGCCAGAATGGAGAGGGGCAGGAGGACCATGGGTTGGGCGACGCGGCGGATAATTTCCGCCTGGAACACCTGGGGCAGGTATCCGTAGTTTCCGGAATCTCTGCCCATGGTCAGAAGATCCCCCCAAAAAAGACCGTCCGCCCTGAGCCGGGTTTTAGAGAGCCGCAAAAAATGCTCGTAGGAGGCATCCAGGGCTATTTGGGCATCCCCCAGATCGGGGCGGCCGGGGCCCTCCCAGACCGGTTCCCACCGGACGGTTTCGTCATACCGGTCAAGGGCCCGCAGCAGGATGACCAGCCGGTCCTTCCCCCGGACCGTCATGGGGACGAATTTGGCGTACTGGGCCCGCGCCTCGTACAGGGGCGCGTTATTCCCATCGAAGGCGATCAGATCCAGGCCGATGGCATAGGAATAATCCGGGTAGGTCAGAAGCGATTCCGCCCGCAACACCGCCCGGCCGCCAAAGGAAGATTCGCCGGACAGGGCGCTCTCCCCCAGGGTCCGGGCCGAGGGAGCCAGGGGGATGGAGAATACCGGGTTGGTCAGGTTTTGCCCGATAGTTCCCTCCAACTCGTCGATAAAGAAGGCAACGCCGGCCGCCCCCTCCCGGCTCATGGCAAGGAAATTGGCCACGTCGGGATCGTCCGGGGTCTGTTCTGAAAGCTCCCTGAAAATATAATAGGAGCGGATCCATTCCCGGGCGATCATGGCCTCATAGCCCTGCCGCTTGAGCTGGTAGAGGCTGTAACTGCGGGCCTCCCGTATACCCGGCTCCAGCGAAGACACGGCGTTCCAGGCCAGGCTCGCGACGCGGACCGCTTCCCGGGCTTCCATGCTCCCCTCCCGGGCCAACCGGAGGGCCAGGCTTGCAAGCCAGTGGGCATCGTAGCTGCGCTCCTCCGCAAGCGCGGCCCGGGCCAGACTCAGCGCCTCCCGGGCGTCCCGAACCGGCTTTCGCTGCGCCCCGGAGCCATTGGCCCAGGCCGCGCTTTCCCGGGCGCCGCCGCCGGGCTGCCTGTCCCCGGGGATGCTCTCCGCGCCTATGAGAATGCTCTGACGCAGCCGCTCCATGGGAGGGCTCAGGTACCAGATATTTTCACAAATATTGAGGAAGCGGCGCGCCTCCTCCCATTCCCGTTGGGCGGCGTGCAGCTCCGCCCTCTGTTTTGCCATTCTGAACAATTCGCCCTTATGGAGCATGGCGGACTGGGCCTCCTGCGCCATGGGGAGGACGGCGAAAAACAAAAGCCCGTAGCAGGCGGAAGCGATAATGGCGGCGAGGATGGACCCCTGAATTTTCAGGATAAACAGGGGGGAAAACCGGGCGAAACCGGCGTCGTCGTCTATCGTAAACCCGAAGGGAATAACCAGGGCCGACATGACCAGCGCCGGGAAAAGGCCGATGAAATCAGCGATGCCCCGGGCAAAACGCCAGGGCAGGAAGAAATTCTCCAGGGGCGCGTCCTCGCCGGGGAACACGAAACGGAAGGCAAGGATCACGATGAAGGAAACCGCCATATAGGCGGCAAATATTCCCGTGTTGGTCCTCAAAAAGTCCCCGGCCGCGGAAACCAGCTTTTTCCGCTTACCCATTGGGCTGCCTCCGCCGCAGCCTTTGGCGGAGCCGGCCCTGCCGGGGAGCGCGGATCCGGGATTCGCTTTTGGCAAGGCTTGCCAGGAAGGTGTACAGGAGGATCAGCAGGGCAAGACCGGTAAAAATGACGGGGCTGATTATGGCGCCGTCAATCCGGCGGTCAAAAAAAGCGATGATAAAGGCTTGAACGTCCCGGGAATCCAGGAAGGTTTGAAAGGCAAGGATGCCCCGGAACGCCAGGGCGCCGCAGAAAAGATTAGCCAGAGGCCAGGAGCTGAGATCCAGCACAAAGCGGAGGGACGACAGGAGCAGGATGATTGCCCCTCCGTACAGGGCGAAGGGGAGAAGCCCCCTGTTCAGCCGGGTTTCAAACTGCTCCGCAACCAGGGCGGAATCAACGAGCAAACCCCGTATCAGCGGGGAATCCCCGTCCCGAAAGAGAACGACGGCGTTATCAGGTCCCGAGGGCGTTTCCTGGTAGATCAGCGGGCGGCCGGGGATGGATATGACCCGGCTGCCCTCGCCCTTGCCGGGATCGCCCAGCAGCGCCACCGTGACATCCCACCGGGAGAGGATAAGCCCGGGGCCGCCCAGGGTTTTCGTTTCCCCGCCGGAGCGCAGGGGCGCATCCACGCTACCGGCTCCCAGGTTCCGAAGCCCCAGGGAAAGCCCCAGGGCGGCGCCGCCGGCGAGGATGAAGATACTGAGTATGGCCGCGGGCAGGGCGATACCGCGCCGGGCGGAATAACTCAGCCCCATGAGGATGGCGCAGTAGAGGATGAGGGGGACAATTTTCCGGAGCTCCCCGGAAAACTGCCCCAATTGGGCGGGAGGGGCCGCGGGAATGGCAGCGGCGGCATCCACGGCAAGGCGGATATACTCAAACACCCCGGCAAGGGCAAAGCTTATGATAAAAAAAACACTAAAAAAAAGCGCCAGCCGGGCGATATTGCTCATTTCCTCAGCCTACCATGGGAAACCCGGATTTGCAACACGACATAGTATCCGGTTTTAACTTCCCGCGCTACCACTCATGGGGATAATAGCTGCCGCTTGGCTCAGTGATAGTGAAGGCGTCCCCGGAGGGCTCAATCACATAAAAGCCCTTTTTCAGGGCATAGGTCTTCTCGCTCTCGCCAAAAACCGCCCCCCCTATGGCTCCCAAATATTTCCTCTTGTCGGCATGAAAATCCGCGTATGAGCGCAGCTTTTCCATGCGTTCCACGTGATCGTTTATATCGTCAACGTTGGGTTTATTTTTGATTTCGACAACCATCACCCTGTCGCCGTTTTCCAGAAAAGCGTCAATTTCGGCGAAAATACCATGTTCCCGGTCCCTGATTTTCGAGTTGCGGTGGGTTTTTTCAAATGTAAAGCCCAGTTCCTTGAATTTCTCCTCCAGCTTCGGCACGATCATATATTCGAGCATTTCGCCAAAACGGTTGGTGAGCCCCCCCAGCCGCCTATCGGTGTCTTTCATCTGCTCGCCGGTGGCTTTTATTTGCGCGTCGGTGGCTTTTATTTGCGCGTCGGTGGCTTTTATTCGCTCGTCGGTTTCCTTCATCCGCTCAGCGGTTTCCTTCATCCGTTCGTCGGTTTCCCTCATCCGCTCATCGGTTTCCCTCATCCGCTCAGCATTTTCCTTCATCCGCTCGTCGGTTTCCCTCATCCGCTCGTCAGTTTCCTTCATCTGCTCGCCGGTGGCCCGTATGCCTTCGTTGACGATTCTTAATTGTTCGTTGGTGGCCTGTATTGCCGCCCACACCTTCTCGAAGGTCAAGCCCTCGCCTATCGCTTCCGTTGACGCCATGGTAAACTCCTCCTGTAACTATACCCCGTTTCCGGCTGTTTGTCCACACGAGCGCGCCCCTATGGGCCCGGCTGGGTCTTCGGGGACGCACATAGGCTAGAAACGGGGGGCGGCGGAGTCTGCCGCCCCCCGCCTTTGTCCCGGGCGTCCCCGTGCCGCGTTGAGGGCCCATAGGGGTCTTGGGCGCAGGGCCTTTGTTTCTGCTACCACCCCCTTTCAAACTCTATGTGAGCGCAGCCCCGTGCCGGCTGAAAACGAGCCCATAGATGGGGCGGCTTCCCGGGTATGCACAGTTTATCCACAAAGAAAAACGGCCTTCTTTCCCGCACCGCCTTTGGCGATTTTGAAAAATTCTCCTAAGTCTACATGAAAAAAACGGTAACTAGGGAAAACAAAAATCTTAATTCATTGTGGGACAAGGAATTATAAATATGGATTTTTGGGGGAATATCCGGGAAAAACAAGACCGTATAAAAACCAATACACCCCCGGCTTCAATCCCCGGGTATCAACATTTTATCCACAGGTTTTTAACATAGTAAGAATGCGGAGTATGCGGGGCTCATTCCCTTGCTTCAGGCAGGGCCTTCATCTTTTCTTTTAACTCCAGCAACAGCATATCGGCGCTGTCGCCGGACTTTTCCAGCTCCTTAAACTTCTTTTCCAGGTCGTTGTCCGCGGAAAAATCGTCCAGCTCCTTGGCCGCGTCCGCCTGGGCTTCCAACTGGTCCACCTTCTGGGATATGCGATCAAACGCGTCGAAGGCGCTGCGGTTCCCGGTAACGCTGGACATGGTGTTCTGGATCTTCTGCTGCGCCTCCGCCCGTTTCGCCCTGGCAATGAGGAGGTTCTTTTTCCGCTGGGCTTCGTCAATCTTGTTCTGTAACTCCCGCAGGCTGACCTTGAGCTTGTCCACCGACGCCAACTGGGCTTCCCACTGTTTGCGGTACTCCGCCGCGGCGTTTTCGTATTCCTGTTTGCGGAGCAGCGCCTCCTTAGCCAGATCGTCCTTGCCGGAGCGAACCGCCAGCATGGCCTTCTTTTCCCAGTCCTGCGCCAGACCCTCCTGGTTTGCGGTTTCCCGTTCCAGTTTTTTTTCGTCCGCTATAGCCATGGCCACCGCTTTCTTTGACTCGATAAGCTGGGTGTTCATATCGATCAAAAGCTGGTTGAGCATTTTTTCCGGGTTTTCAGCCTTATTGATCAGGTCGTTCACATTTGAGGAAATAAGGGTTTTCAGTCGTGAAAAAAGTCCCATCGCGCGGCCTCCACCGAA
>JAIROB010000025.1 GCA_031257695.1 Treponema sp.
GCCTATGCCCTGCGGAGCGGCTCCATGATAATAGAAACAAGCGACCTGGAAAACGAAAAAAACAGGTTTAAATAAGGAAACGGCAATGTTTTGGAGAATGGTACGGGGCGCTCTTTTCAGGCAGAAAGGGAAGATGCTGATGGTGGCTTTTACCATCGCCCTGGGGGCATCCCTGGCTACGGCCATGCTGAACGTGATGCTCGACGTGGGGGACAAGGTAAACCAGGAGCTAAAGACCTACGGGGCCAATATCAACGTGCTTCCCCGGGGGGCTTCCCTTCTGGACGATCTCTACGGGGTAAACGAAGGTTCCGGGGTGTCGGACAAGTATTTAAAAGAGGAAGAACTGGGAAACATAAAAACCATTTTCTGGGCTTTTAATATAGTTGATTTTACCCCCTATTTAAACGCCCGGGCCCGCCTTGTTTCCGCGCCCGCCGGGTCGGGCGAGGTAAAACTTGTCGGCACCTGGTTTAGCCATCATCTGGAACTGCCCACCGGGGAAAGCCTGGACACGGGGATGCGGAGTCTTAAAAGCTGGTGGGATTTACAGGGCCGCTGGCTCACCGACGACGATACCGGCGCGGTCATGGCCGGGGAAACGGCGGCGGCGAAGTACGGCCTTAAACTGGGAGATACCCTGGTTTTCGAGACTGAGGAGGGCCGCCGCGAATTCACCGTGGAGGGGATCTTCAGCGCGGGCGGCGACGAGGACGAGGCCTTTTACCTTCCCCTCGCGGACGCGCAGGAACTGGCGGGCAGGCCGGGCCTTGTAAACCGGGTGGAGGTGAGCGCCCTTACCACCCCGGACAACGAGCTTTCCCGCAGGGCGGCCCAGGATCCCCGGACCCTTTCCATAAAGGAATGGGAAACCTGGTACTGTACCGCATACGTAAGCGCCATCTGTTACCAGATCGACGAGGTGATAACGGACGCGGTTTCCAAACCTATCAGGCAGGTGGCGGAATCCGAGGGGGCCATTCTGGAAAAGACGAGGCTCCTCATGCTCCTTATAACCGTTTTAAGCCTGGCCGGTTCCGCCCTGGGGATCTCCAACCTGGTTACCGCCAGCGTGATGGAGCGGGCCGCCGAGATAGGGCTGCTTAAAGCGGTGGGGGCCTTCGACGCGCCCATCTCCGCCCTGGTACTCACCGAAATTGTCATCACCGGCATCCTGGGAGGAACGGCGGGCTACTTCGCGGGCCTGGGTTTTGCCCGGATAATCGGCCAGTCGGTTTTCGGCTCCGCCATCAACATCAAGCCCATGGTGATTCCCCTGGTAGGGGTGCTGGTGTTTCTGGTAACCATGGCCGGAAGCATCCCATCCATCCGGCTCCTCCTCTCCCTGCGCCCCGCGGAGGTGCTGCATGGCAGGTAAACGGGTATGAACAGGCAGCGCTTTTATGTAAAGATGGTGGTAAGTTCCCTGCTTCGCCGCCGGTCCCGGATGATCGTGGCGCTTTTGGCGGTAGCCATCGGCGCCGTCATCCTTTCGGGACTTATCACCATTTACTACGACATACCCCGGCAGATGGGCCAGGAGTTCCGCTCCTACGGGACAAATTTTGTGATGGTTCCCGCGGGGAGCGACGCCGTTATGGACATGGAACGGGTAAAAGCCGCCCTTGCCATTCTTCCCGGGGAAGAACTTATCGGCGCGGCGCCCTACCGTTATCAAACGGTGAAGATCAACGAGCAGCCGTTCATGGCCGCGGGAACAAATTTGGCGGAGGCCCGGAAAACGAGCCCCTACTGGTTTGTCTCGGGCCGCTGGCCCGAATCCGCCGCTGAAGCCCTGATCGGCCAGGAAGTGGCGGACACGATCCGGCTCCTGCCCGGAAGCCCCTTTACCGTAACCGGGACCGGCCCTTCCGGGGAGGCCTTTAGCCGGGGCTTTACCGTTTCGGGCATCATGCAGTCCGGCGGCACCGAGGAAGCCTTCATCTTCATGTCCCTGGAAGATTTTGAACTTATGACGGGCGAAGGCGGGACAATCGACGTGGTGGAATGCAGCGTCTCCGCCCCGGCCGATACCCTGGAGGCCCTCGCGGCGAGGATAGGCGCGGAAGTTCCGGGGGTGAGTCCCCGCCTGGTGAAGCGGGTAACCGAATCGGAGGGGGCTGTTCTCACCAAACTCCAGGCCCTGATATACTTGGTAACGGTCATCGTCCTCCTCCTCATCATGATCTGCGTAGCCACCACCATGATGGCGGTTGTGGCGGAGCGGCGGCGGGAAATAGGACTGAGGAAGGCCCTTGGGGCGGCAAATACGAGCCTTGTGGCGGAATTTTTGGGAGAGGGGATCTTCCTCGGCGGCTTTGGGGGCCTTTTGGGAGCCGTCTTCGGCTTTGTCTTTGCCCAGGGGGTAGCCTTCAGCGTGTTTAACAGGTCCGTCACCTTTCTGCCCCTGCTCCTCCCGGTCACCGTCGCGGCGTCGATCATCGTCACCGGGATCGCCTGCATCATTCCGGTACGGAACGCCACCGAAGTAGACCCGGCCGTTGTTTTGCGGGGAGAATGAAAAGTGAAGAATGGAAGAAGTGAGGAGTTATAGTAAGTGAGGAGTGGAAGAAGTGAGGAGCGGGATGTGGATTTACTGGAGTTGAAGGACATCAGCAAAGTGTACGGGCAGCTCAAGGCCCTGCAGAATATCAACCTGACGGTAAAGCAGGGTGAATGGCTTGCCATCATGGGGCCTTCCGGTTCGGGGAAGACGACGATGATGAACATCATCGGGTGTATGGACCGGCCCTCTTCGGGGGAGGTGATTCTGGACGGGGTGAATATTTCCCGGGAAAGCGGGCGGAGTCTGACGGCCATAAGACGGGATAAAATCGGCCTTATCTTCCAGCAGTTCCATTTGGTGAATTACCTTACCGCGCTGGAAAACGTGATGGTGGCGCAGTACTACCACAGTATGCCCGATGAAAAAGAAGCGATGGAAGCCCTGGAACGGGTGGGGCTCGCGTCCCGGGCAAAGCACCTTCCCAGCCAGCTTTCAGGCGGTGAGCAGCAGCGGGTCTGCATAGCCCGGGCGCTTATCAACTACCCCATGCTGATCCTGGCCGACGAACCCACGGGAAACCTGGACGAGGCCAACGAACAGATCGTCATCGATATTTTCAAGAAGCTCCACGCCGAGGGCAGTACCATCATCGTGGTGACCCATGACCCGGAAGTGGCGGAAGACGCGCAGCGGACCGTGGTTCTGGAACATGGACGCCTGTCTCGAATAGTGAAAAATGAGGAACAGGCAGTGAGTAACAGGTAACAGGTGGTGGGCGGCGGGGGATAAGGAGAAGTGAGGAGTGGAAGAAGTGAGGAGTGAAGATATGAGGAGAAAGTTTGGCGGAGGTTTGGCGGGTTTTGTCCTGTTGACAGTGTTGCTGGCGGCGGGCTGCGGGAAGGCGGAGTATAAGGATGGGGTCTATGCCGGGAAAAGCGGGGTGGACGACACCGGCGCCTGGGGGGAGGTGACCGTCACCATCACGGGGGGGCGGGTCGCCGGCTGCGAATTTATCACCCGGCAGAAAGACGGGACGGTTAAGGACGAGGACTACGGCAAGGTAAACGGGGAAATTTCCAACCGGGACTTTTACGAGAAGGCCCAGCTTGCCGTCCGCGCCATGGAACAATACGCCCGGGTTTACCGGGAGGCCGGCGACCTTGGCAAGGTGGAGGCCGTAAGCGGCGCTACTATAGCCTACGACCAGTTTGCCGAGGCTGTAGAGGCAGCCCTTGAAGGGACGAAGAAGTAAAACAGGTAGCAGGTAACGATGAGGAGGTATGAGTGAGGAATCAGGAGCGGATTGCTTAGGCTGAAACGTTTAATTACCTCACGTTACATGCGAGTTTTAGTGTACTCGCCAAAAAATCCGTTTCGTGTTACCATGTTCCCATGTTAGGAGCGTCCCCATGATCACCCTGGAACGGATACGGCTGGTCAACTGGCACAACTTCGCGGATACGGTCATCGACATCGGGAACCGCTGTCTTCTGGCGGGGGATAACGGTTCCGGTAAATCCACCATCATCGACGCCATCCAGTACGCCATGGCCGCGGACCTCCGCAAGGCCCGGTTTAACGCCGCCGCGGGGGACCGCAAGGGGGGCCGGGACCTTATCGGTTACGTGCGCTGCAAGCTGGGGGCCGAGGATACCGAATACCACCGGGGGGATACGGTGGCCCATGTGCTGCTGGAATTTTCCTGGCCCCGGAATACCGGCGGCGTGGGGGGCCTTTCCGCGTCCGGCAATCCCGCTTCGCATAGTCGCTTTGTTGCCGGGGTCTGTGTGGAAGCCTATACCGACGGGAAGCTAACCGAACATTTCTGGATCGGCGACAATGTTCCGGCCGCAGAGGTTCCGGTGCGGACGGCTGATGGAACGCCCTTGGTGTACCGTCAGTTCCGGGACAAGCTTGCCGGGGAAAATATTGTCTTTTACGATTCCAAACGGCTCTACCTCCGGGATTTTACCGGGAGGCTGGGGGTATTCCGGCGTTACGCGGAGTATAACCCCTACCTCGAAGCCTTTACCCGGTCGGTAAGCTTCACCCCCCTGGTGTCGGTGGACCGCTTTGTCTGCGACTACATCCTGGAAGACCGGCCGGTGGAAATTACCACCATGAAGGACAACCTGGAAAGCTACAAGGAGGCTGACCGGCAGGCCCGGAACGCGGCGCTGCGGATCGATGCCCTGAAAAAAATCAACGGCCGGGCCGCGGAGTGGCGGAATTACCAGGGTCTCATCCTCAAGCAGGAATACCTCAAACTCAGAATCGAACGGGACATGGAAGAACAAAAGCGGGAAGACAAGCTCCGCCGTCTTACTGAGGCCGAGGAGAAGATCCGTTTTCTGGAAAAGGAAATCAGCGGCCTGGACCGGCGGCGTTTTGAGTGGGAGCAGGAAC
>JAIROB010000141.1 GCA_031257695.1 Treponema sp.
CGGATCGCCTCGGCGATGGATTCCGCGCCCACGGGCATGACCATGAATTCCTGGAAGTCGATTTTGTTGTCCGAATGTTTGCCGCCGTTGATGATGTTCGCCATGGGCACCGGGAGGAGGTTGGCGTGAAAGCTGCCGAGGTATTTATAAAGGGGAAGGTCCAGGTGCTCCGCGGCGGCGCGGGCCGTGGCCATGGACACCCCCAGGATGGCGTTGGCGCCAAGCTTGCCCTTGTTTTCGGTTCCGTCCAGCTCAATCATGGTCCGGTCTATATCCACCTGCTCCAGGGCGTCGCAGCCCTGCAGCTCCGGGGCGATAATATCGTTGACATTGGCCGCGGCTTTCTGAACTCCCTTGCCCAGGTAACGGCTTGCGTCGCCGTCCCGGAGCTCCACCGCCTCGTAATCGCCGGTGGACGCGCCGGAGGGGACCGCGGCCCGGCCCAGGGAACCGTCTTCCAACTGCACCTCGACTTCAATCGTGGGATTGCCCCGGGAATCAAGAATTTCACGGGCCTGCACATATTCGATAACGCTCATACTATTTTCTCCTTAGAATAACCATAAAATGGATACTTTTTAATTGTCCGCTTTTACGGCCCCAAGGTCAATAGGCCGGACAGCGCCTTGGGATTTGGCCACGGATGGCAATGCGGCGCCTGTTCAAAGGCTATATTAAAGGAGTATATTTATATATGAAGCTGGAATTCATCTTTCGTGATACAGCTTTTAAACATAGCCTTTCGGAAGAGGATATTCGACGGGCCTTTGAGATCTGTCAATACATGGGTCAATACGGCGACCGGGAAAATGTCTATCTGCTTTTAGGCTTTGACATGAACGCAAATCCGGTTGGAATATTGTATAATGAATTTGGGGGGAATGGTATAAACGTGTTTCACGCTATGCCTTGCCGGAGCCGGTTTTACCGCCTGTTTGAAGAAAAGGACAAGCCATGACCGAGATGGAAAATAAGACCGGAATGACCGATGCCGAGTGCGTCTACTTTGATGACTATTACACCAAAAACACGTTTGAACCCGGTCCGAATCTTTTAAAACAGGGTGTAAAGCCCGGTTTTGCTCATAACACGCTGGTTTTAAGTGAACTGGATCAGGATGTTGCCGAATATCTGCGTATCCAGGCCCTGGCGGCCAACAAAAGTCAGACCAGGGTGATTAACGACCTTATCCGCGAAAAGCTTGTTTCAGGAGCGTAAGTCCCGAAAACCCGCCAGGCGGCGTCTTTTAACCGGCGAATACATCGTTTAAATTGATCGAAAGCCCTTCAATTGTTACGGAGGGGAGGAGGGCGGCGGAATCGTAGATCGTTCCCGTATAGGCGCCCTTTTGCAGCACAAAGACCTGCACGGTTTTTGACCGGGGCGCGTCCGTGCTTCGAACGAGCGGGCGGCAAGTGAGTTCCGCTGCCAGGACCCCCCGGACAAAGTCATAGTGCGTCCCCGCTAACCCAACTTGGGTCCATGGGGGGCGCAGGTCTTTTCGGTTTTGGGATTTTGAATTCGGAATTGCTGAATGAAAAAACTGTTGCCTTTTACGATTTTTGTTGTTATTATAGTGTTAACGACCGTTCGGTAACTTACGGCGATTCCCATGAACCAAACAGATATTATAGAAACGGCCCTCCGGGTGTGGGGCAGGGAGCTGTATAAGACTACCAGTCTTTCTCACGTAGCGCAAGCCCTGGGGGTAACCAAGCCGGCTCTGTACCGGCATTTTGCGAGCAAAAAGGCCCTTCTGGACGGTATGTTCGGGTATTACTGCGATCACTATATGAATTGTATGAAGGAGTCCTATAACAAAGCGCTGGAAAGCCGGGATCCTACCCAGGGGATACTCAGGGTTGTCCGAAATATCGCCGGCTACTATGTCCGGCATAAGTATATCTTTGTTTTTTTCCTCTTTGAAGTTTTTGGCAACCGGAGCAGGGAGGAGGATATTCCGAATCAGTTTGCCCTCCGGGGCATGGATGTGGGGAAGCGCTGGTTTTCGCTCAACACGCCCGGGGACTATCCCGATCCCTTCCGGTTGATCCTCCCGGGGGTGTTCTTTTTAATCACCCTTTTCCATACAAGCAGGGCGGGGGATTCCGCCGATCCCGCTGAGGGGGAGATTCGGCGGTTTCTTTCCGCGGCGGAGGAGATTATTTCCCACGGCCTGGGCCTTGACCGAAGGCTGGTGGATGCCCTGGACTTCGGCGCGCTGGAAAAAACCGGAAACTACCGGCTCCCGCCGGAGGGGGAGAACGGGGGGCTCCTCAAGGCCGTGGCCGGCGCGGTGGCCCAGGCCGGGCCCTGGAACGCCTCCATGGACATGGTCGCCAAGCGGTCGGGGCTCTCCAAGAGCGGCCTCTACGCCCACTTCAAGAGCAAGGCGGATATGCTGGGCCGGATGTTTATGACCGAATTCGACCGGATCGTACAACACGCCGAGCTGGGGAAGGGGCTGTCCGAAAAGCCGGAGGAGCAGTTTTATCTGACCATACTGGCCATAGCGAATTATCTGCGTTCCAGGCCGGAGATCCTTATAACCCTGGACTGGATGCGGACCCGGCGGCTGGACCTGGGGCTTTCAGCGCCCCCCGGGGTTTACAGGCTCTTTACGGGGATCGAACTAAAAGCCGCGGGTCTGGCCGGCCTGGATCCGACCGGGGAAACCCTGGCCCACTGGACGCTCTTTCTTATCGTCAACACCCTGATGCGGCGGCCCGAGGGAATGTCCTTTTCGGATGTGCCCGACGCCAGCTTTCGAATTCTCTATAAATTCATTGCTTTAGGAATCAAAGGATGGGATTAAATGGACAAAACGCGATATAATTTTCCATATAGCAGCAAGCGGCAGAAAGCCGTTGCGGGCCGCGCAGACTGCGGGCCTGAAATAAGAGTTGGCTTCGGAGATTCGGTGTTTAAGCACGTTCCCGCGGCCGCTAGATCAAGGAGCTTAGCATGAAGCATTCCCGTCGTGTTGCCGGGGGGAGGCGCCGCGCCCTGGAGCGGTTCCTGTTCCCTCCCGGTCTGGTAGTGGTTTTTCTCCTCTGTGTAGGGCAGGCCTTCGGGCAGGCGGCGGACAGCGGCGCTGGCCCCGGGGTCAGGCGCATCACCGTGGAGGAAGCGGTGGACCTGGCGGTTAAAAACAACCTCAGCCTGGAGTCCGCCCGGATCGAGCTGGACACCAAAAAACGGGCCTCCGATTTGGTGTGGAACCAGTTTTTGCCGGAACTTGAGGCGCGGGGGACCCTTTCCCGGACCAATGAGGCGACCACGGTAAGCGGGCAAATTCCGGTGGATATATCCGCCGCTCTTGGTTTTCCGCCGGGCTCGGTTTCCGGCATGGGGCCTGCCTATTCCATGGATCTGTCACAGTGGAGCGTGAACGGCAACTTTTCCGCGACCCTTACCTTCAGCTTTGCCCTGATCCAGGGCATACGGAAGATCAAGGCGGACTACCAGACCGGGCTGCTCACCTATGCCAAGGCCCGTTCCCAGACGGAGCGGGACATACGGAAATCCTACTACCAGATGCTCCTGCTGCAGGAGAACATCGATCTCCTGCGGATCAGCTTTGCCAATGCGGAACGGCAGGTTGCCACGGCCCAGGCGAATTACAACAGCGGCCTTACGCCCCAGCTTACCCTGTTTCAGGCCCAGGTTTCCAGGGACACCATGAAGCCCACCATTGATCAGGCGGAAAACGGCCTCAAGCTGGCCATGGCAAACTTCGCCATGAACCTGGGCCTGGATTACGACACCCGGTTTGAACTGGTTCCGGTGCAGGGGGATCCCGATTATATCCCCCTGGACGCGCAGGATCTGATCTCCCGGAGCGTAAACGGAAAGCCGGATATTATGGAACTGCGGCGGACCCTGCTTTCCACCGAATACGGCAGGAAGGCCCAGGCTTTGCAGATCTACACCCCGGCGCTCATCTTTTCCTGGAATTATTCTTCCACCCTCATGGGGCCCTGGGATACCAGTTGGGTTGACGGGGATAACTGGAGTCCCGGAGGGGCTTTTTCCGTCACCCTGAACTTTGGCCTGAACAGCCTCCTCCCCTTTACCAAACAGGGACAGTCCCTCAAAGACACCGATAACGCCCTGCGAACCCTGAACATCGCCCTGGCCCAGGCCATACGGGGAACGGAGATAGACATCTACCGAACCATTCAGTCCCTGGAACAGTCCAAGGCCCTGGCGGAATCCCAGGCCGAAACCGTGGCCCTGGCGGAACGGACCTACCGTTTAACCGAGGAGGCCTACCGGGCGGGTTTGCAGGATCTTCTGCAGGTACAGAGCGCGGATCTGTCCCTGCGCCAGGCCCGGGTGCAGATGCTGGAACAGCACTTTAACTATCGTACCGGTCTTATCGACCTGGAATATTCCATAGGGGTTCCCTTCGGAACCCTGAGCAATAGGGGAAACGCCGAATGAAACACATAAAGAGCGGAAGCGCCGTCCTGGCGGCGGCGCTAGGCATGGCCATACTTTTTTCCGGATGCAGCCGGATCAGGGAGTTTCAGAACCGGAACCAGGCAGGTCCCGGCGGTCCGGGCGGTCCGGGCGGCCCGGAGGGAGCCCCGGCCTTTGTGATGCCAATGTTCGCGGTGAACACCACCCTGGCGGTCCAGGGGCAGATCCTGGACTACCTCGCCCTGTCCGGGGATATTGTGTCCGGAACCTCGGTGGACGCCTACTCCGACGCCGCGGGGAAAATAACCCGGGTCTACGTTGCCGCGGGAGACCGGGTCAGCCGGAACGATCCCGTGGCCGCGGTGGATCCCTCCCGTCCGGGGATGGATTATCAGGTCAACATAGTCCGGGCGCCCATCGCGGGGACCATCATAGCCCTGCCCGCCCAGGTGGGGATGACCATAAGCCAGTCGGTGCCCGTGGCCAGAATCGCCGGGGGAAACGCCCTGGAGATCAGGCTGTACGTGGCGGAGCGCTTCATCTCCAAGGTAGCTTTGGGCCAGGCCTGCCAGATAAGCCTGGACGCCTGGCCCGGGGAATTTTTCCGGGGCAGCGTCACCGAAATATCCCCGGTGGTGGACGCCGCTTCCCGAACCATGGAAGTGCGGGTCAATGTGGACAACCCCGGCTCTAAACTGAAAGCGGGGATGTTCGCCAAGGTGCGGGTCATCACCAACGCGAGAAACAACATCGTAAAGG
>JAIROB010000091.1 GCA_031257695.1 Treponema sp.
AAGGGCGTGACGATACACACCCTCACAAAGCCGGCGCGCTTTGCGGAGGAGGGCGGCGCGGTGCGGGTTTTTATGAGGACCGGCGACGAGGCGGAGGAAAAAAGCATTGTGGTCGACGCAGCGCTCATGGCGACGGGCCGGAAATCCCTGGCGCGGGAGATCTTCGCCCCGGGCTGCCTGCCGGAGCTTGACGAAAAGGGCTATGTCAGGGTCAATCAAAACTATGAGACCAGCGTAAAGGGCGTCTATGCCGCGGGGGACATTGTTTCCGGCGGCGTACAGCTTGCCCACGCCGCAAGCGCGGAGGCGGAAGCCGCGGTAGAATTTATCGCTACAGGAAAGGCGCCCCGCGCCTTCGCCATTCCCTCCTGTGTGTACACCACGCCTGAAATAGCGCTGGTGGGCATAACCGAGGATGAGGCGAAAAAGCGGAACCTCCCCGTTATTTGCGGCAAGGGCGTTTTTGGCGCAAACGGCAAGGCGCTTTTGGAAAACCAGGAGCGGGGCTTTATAAAACTGGTCTTTTCCTCGGACACACAAACGCTGCTTGGAGCGCAGTTTTTCTGTAACCGCGCCACGGATATTATCGCGTGGGCGGCCCAGTGCGTCGCCAGCGGCCTGAACGCGGCGCAGATTCGGGAAACGGTTCTGCCGCACCCGAGCTACTGCGAAACGATCCACGCCGCGGTGCAGGACGCGGTTGTGCGGGGGGGACTGAAAATTTGAGCGGGGCATAACGCCCCGCTTTGGCAGCGCAAGGGAGGAGTTCCGGAAGCATGGTTCCCGTCGTGTAATGCTAAACCTGACCCGCAATTCAGGTCTGATGCCTCGTTGAGGGCGGATCTTTCCCTTGTGCGAAGGTCTGTTTCAGCCACTGCATGATAACCGGAAGCGGATTCTACAGGCAAGTGAGAGCCCGGTATACTCCCCCTCCGTCCGTTTTCAACCTATGAGCGCCCCTGCTGACCCAATCCGGGTCCATGGGGGGAGCGCAGCCCGGAAGTGGCAATCCTTAGCGGTATTTCCGGGCAAATTCGCGTAACCCGCCGATAATGTTGGCATGGATCTCAAGAAATTTATGCTTGCGAGCCTGGTTTTGTCCCTGAGTATCGGCCTGGGTTATGGGCAGGAGCTTGCCATAGGCATGGGGGATCTGCGGGTTGAGCAGGGGGCCAACGGTGGCATCCATCTGTTTATCCGAAAAAAGCCGGGCCTTGGGTCGGTGATGCTGACCGAATCCACCCGGGACCCCGCCCGAGCCGAGGACAACTACGCTTACCGCGCCTCGGAATGGAATGCCGTGAACGGCGACGAAAGACGTGTTCTGGACGGCATCGTCCTGCCCCGGGATATAAACCTGTGGTCCATCATCGATTCGACCCCGGAGCCGGACGACCAGTTCGGCCAGGCGTTTCAGCTCTATGTTCCCCATACCCTCTCCTATGGCTACGTGAATTCCCGCCACGGGGAGGTCTATGTGGCGGACGGGACCTACCTCAATATACGCGCCTTTCAACAGCCCTACGGGGATTACCGGGGCCCCTTTCGGGACAACCCCTTTGTGCTCCGGGTCGCCCAGGCGCCGGCGGGCTATAGGCAGGACACGGTGGATTCCTTTGAAAACCTTGTCCGGGGCAGGGGAGAGCTGTTTTATTCCGCGGGGCCGCCGGATCTGGTGGAAAAAATCGTGGGGATTCTCGAAGTGGAACGGGGCAGAGCGGTGGATCTGGTTATTTGCCTGGACACCACCGGAAGCATGAGGGACGATATTGACTCTGTTCGGGAACTGCTCATCCCCCGCCTGGAGGAACTGGTTTCGGGATTTAAGAGCTTTAGGATAGGCATGGCGCTGTACAAGGATTATTATGAAACGTATCTTACCCGGCTTGTCCCTTTTACCTCTGACTTTGCAAAATTCAGAACGGCCCTGAACGCCATCCGGGTCGGGGGAGGCCGGGACATACCCGAAGCGGTCCACGAAGCGCTCTACGAAGGGGCGGTCAAATTCCCCTGGGGCGCGGATGTCAAAATGATGATCCTCATCGGCGACGCTCCTCCCCACCCCGCCCAGCGGGGCAAGATCTCCGAAGCCATGGTGACAAAGGCGGCGGACGACCGGGGTTTAAGGATCAACGCAATTATACTGCCGCAGTAATACTACCGCAGTATTACTGTGTTTAAAACCGCAGTTCCACCGCGCCCGCCGGGCGGATGCGGAGGCCGGTGACCGATCCGGCGCCGAAAACGCCCTCCATCCGCCGGCGGTATGCGTCCATGCGGTCCAGGGGCATATAGGTCTGGATGGTCCCGGCAAAGCCGCCCCCGTGGACCCTGCAGGCGCCTGCGCCCCCCGCTTCAGCCGCGATAAAGTCTCTGGTGAGGGCCAGGGCGACGGAGACCCCCTGTTCGGCGGGCTGCCTGGGCGAGTAGATATTCTGCAGCAGTGTGGCGGAGGACTCCCCGGACCGGTTGACCAGGTCCAGAAAGCGGCCGAAGTCCTTGTTCTCCAGAGCGGCGAGCATTGCGTCCACCCGTCGGTTTTCGTTGAAGAAATGAATGGCCCGCAGCAACGCCCGGTCCCCCGCTGCCTTGCGGATCTCGGCGGCCCTGTCCAGAACCTGTTCCGGGGCAAGCTCCCGCAGGACCTCCTTGCCAAAAAGGGCCGCCACGGCCTTCATCTCCGCGGGTATGGCCGCGTAATCCGCGGTCAGGTCCGCATGGCTCCCGTGGGTGTCCACCACGCAGAGGGCGTACCCCGCGGCTTCCGGCTCAAAACGTATCTGCCGTATCAGAGGGCGGGCGGGATCGCCAAAGTCTATGGCCACCGCGCCTCCGGAAGCGCAGGCTATCTGATCCTCCAGACCGCAGGGCTTTCCAAAGTAGGTATTCTCCGCAATTTGTCCAATCCGGGCCAGTTCAAGGGCGGATCGTTTGCCCCCGCCGTAGAGCCCGTCAAAGATCCGTCCCAGGAGCGCCTCCACCGCAGCGGAGGAGGAGAGCCCCGAACCGGGCAGCACTGTGGATGCGGCGTTGGCGGTAAAGCCCCCGACGGCCGTGCTCTGGCGGGCCAGCTCCGCCGCGATGCCCCGGACCAGGGCGGCGGTGGTCCCGGTTTCCTCCTCCCGCATCGCCAGATCCGGGGAGCCGTCGGCCTTTGCCAGGCACACCGAAACGTCCCTGTGGCCCGGGGACCGGAAAAAAACCAGTTTATCCTGCCGGGGAGCGACCACCGCCACCGCGTCCAATTGTATGGAGGCGGCCAGGACCTTGCCCCGGTTATGGTCCGTATGGTTGCCCCCCAGCTCGGTCCGGCCCGGAGCGGTAAACACCCGCAGATCTCCCCGGGTCTCCGGAAACTCCGCCGCGGGAAAGCCCCCCGGGGAATCCTCCAGGATTCCCTCAACGAGCCCGGCGTACCGGCGCTGCTCCGTTTCCGCAGAGGAGGGGCCGTAGAGCTCCTCAAAAACACCCCCGGACCTTTGAATAGCTTCACGCAATGCCTTTCCGGTCATAGGAACCTCCGATACTTTAAGTATACCGGAAGGAGGCGGCAATGGAAACGCAGGCGCGCCCGGCAGGTTCGGTCTGCAAGGTTTGACCCCAGGATTTGGTCATCAGGGACGATCGGGGGGGTGTCGTTTCTCCGCAACTGATAAAAGAGTTTCATGCCATGGTTGGAAAGGATATAGGAGATGCCTTTGCGGCAAACCCCGGTGTTTTCAGAACCAGCAATGTTATTGTGGGCAGTCTGTACCGGCCTCCGTCTTTTCCCCGGGTAATTGTTTTTTTCGGCGTTCATGGGTATATTTGATTCATGGAAATAGAAAATCTTTCTACGGCTATGTCCCAGGATAAGGCGCTGGAAGAAGCGGCGGCAAAGGCGCAAAGTATGGCCCTCAAGCAGGCCGAAGTCGAGGCCGCCGAGCTCGCCAAGCTGATGGAGGCCGCCGAAGTGGTTGCCGACACCGAAGTGGGCAACCACGTGGATCTCCTGGGCTGAGTTCCGGACAGACCTTCCGCGCTTGTCCTTACGGTCGGATCCCGTACATATCTCCCCAGTTTCCCCGCCTGTCCAGAATGTCGCTGTGTTCCTTGCGGCGTTCCCGCTCCGATAGAGCGTTGTGCAGTAGTTTGAGGTAGTTTTTTCTACTGATTTCCTCTCCCCCCAGGCTTTCCAGATGATCCGTGTGGACCTGGCAGTCGATAAAGGCAAGTCCGTCGGCAAAGAGGATCTGCGCCAGGCGCAGAAACGCCGCCTTGGAGGCGTTGGGCTCCCTGGCAAACATGGACTCGCCAATAAAGGCATTGCCCAGGCGCACCCCGTAACAGCCCCCGACCAGGCGGCCGTCCAGGTAACTTTCCGCGGAATGAGCCCAGCCCAACCTGTGGAGTTCTTCGTAGGCTTCGACGATAGTATCGGTGATCCAGGTGCCGCCCTGGCCGCGCCGGTAGACTTCCCCGCATCCCCGGATAACGCCGTTAAAATTACGGTCCAAAGCAAAGGCGAATTCGCCCTTGCGGAAAATTTTTTCCATGGACCGTGAAATGTGGAGCTTATTCGGGAATATGACGAGCCGGGGATCCGGGGATTGCCACAGCACGGGATCGTCTTCGTTGTACCAGGGGAACAGGCCCTGTTCATAGGCGGAGAGGAGCATTCCCGGGGAGAGGTTCCCCCCCACCGCGACGATCCAGTCCGGGCTTTCCGCCGGGGAGGGGAAGCTAAACCGGTCGTGCTCGGTGAGGTAGGGAAACTGAGGGTCCGGGCCGGAACGGCGCCAAACGCTCATTTCACAGGATGGCTTCGTCGGCGAGATCTTCGGGAACCGCGGGCGGATCCAGGGCCTCAATGCGGTAGCCGCCGTCCCGCCAGTCCGCCCTGGCGGCGCCGCCGGAACTGAGGCTGCCGAAAAGGACTTCGTCAACAAAGAAGGATTTGATCTTGTCTTCGATCAGACGGCCCACGTTGCGGGCGCCGAATTCCCGGCTATAGCCTTCCTCCGCCAGATGATCCACGCAGGCATCGGTGATTTCCAGGTTCACCTTCTTTTCCGCCAACTGGGCCGCAAAGACCGCCAGTTCCTTGCGGACGATGCTTTGCATCACCTCTTTGGAAAGATGGTTGAAACGGATCACCGCGTCCAAGCGGTTTCGGAATTCCGGGGTAAAGATCCGCTCCACCGCGCTGTCCAGCTCCGTTTCTTCCATAAAACGCTCGCCAAAACCGATGAGGCTCTTGCCGATTTCCCGGGCGCCGGCATTGCTGGTCATAATAAAAACCACGTTGCGGAAATCCGCTTTCCGGCCGTTGTTGTCGGTCAGGGTGGCGTAGTCCATTATTTGAAGCAGGATGTTGTAAATATCCGGGTGGGCCTTTTCAATTTCATCCAGAAGCGTCACGCTGTGGGGCTGCTTGCGGATGGCGTCTGTCAGGAGGCCCCCCTCCTCGTAGCCCACATAGCCCGGGGGCGAGCCGATGAGCCGGGACACGGTGTGCTTTTCCTGGTACTCGCTCATGTCGAAACGGTGCATGGGCACCCCCAGGATGTCCGCCAA
>JAIROB010000111.1 GCA_031257695.1 Treponema sp.
CCACCAACCGGAACTTCTACGGGCGCATGGGCAGGGGCGGCATGGTCCATTTGATGAGCCCCGTGTCAGCGGCGGCCACCGCCATAGCGGGCAGCATCGCCGGCCCGGAGGATCTGTAATAAGGAGGAAGGGGATGAAACACTTTGGAGGCAGGGTCCTCTTTCTGGATCGCAGCGATATTAACACCGATGAAATTATCCCGGCCAGGTACCTGACCGAAAACGCCAAGGAGGATCTCAAGCCCTATCTCCTGGAGGATCTCAGGCTGCCGGGCTTTACCCCCGCTGACGCCGCGGGGAAGGGGGCGATCCTCGCCAGGGCAAACTTCGGCTGTGGCAGCTCCCGGGAACACGCGCCCTGGGCGTTGGAAGTGAACGGCATCACCATGGTGATCGGCGAAAGTTTTGCCCGGATATTCCGGCAGAATATGTACAACTGCGGCATGATCGCCGCGGAGATTCCCGCCCCGGCCCTGGAGGAGCTGTTCAGGGAGTTTAAGGGGACCGACACAAGCCTTGCGGTGGACATTGAAAAGGGAACCCTCAGCTTCTCGGGGGGCGGGAAAACAAAAACCGTCTCCTTTGCCCTGAATGAATTTGAAAAGGCGCTGGTGGAAGCCGGGGGCTGGGTAGAATACGCGGCGGCGCATTACTAGGACACATTTTGCGGAGACAGTATGTTTACAACAAAGGTAACGCCCCGGTTCGGGGAGATTGACGGGCTGGGGCACGTGAACAACGTGGTTTTGGCGGAGTGGTTTGAGCTTGCCCGGAATCCCCTGTTCCGTATCTTCGAGCCTAACCTCCGGCTCGCCCACGATGTATGGCCCCTCATCTTAGCCCACACGGATTATGATTTTGTGGGGGAGATATTCTTTCAGCACGACGTGGAAATCCGCAGCTCCGTCAGCCGCATCGGAACCAAGTCATTCACGATACGCCACGAAGCATGGCAGGAGGGCCGGCTCTGCGCCGCGGGGAGCGCAGTACTAGTGCACTTCGATTTTGTCAACCGGAAAAGCACGCCCATTCCGGAGGAGAAGAAAAGGCTTTTGGCGGAACATTTGGCAGGCAGCGCTTAGGGGCCTGCCGGACAACAAACGCCGGCAGGACGGAGAGATTGTCTGCGTCCGCCCCACGGATCGAGTCCCCGGCGTCGCTCATCAGGCTCCCTTTACTGTTCTGTCCTTCAAAAGTTCCTGGAGCGCAATCTGGATTTTCCCTTCGTTCTCCACATCAACATTCGCCGTCACCTCATCAAGCAGAACGATAGGAGCGTCCTTCAGAATCGCACGGGCAATGGAAATCCGTTGCTTCTCACCGCCGGAGAGTTTTGAACCGCCTTCACCGATTATAGTGTCGTATCCCTGCTCCAACTGGGAAATAAATTCATGGCACTCGGCTCTGCGTGCGGCTTCGATAACTTCCTCCATGCCGGCATTCGGCCGTCCAATTCTGATGTTGTTTGCCACCGTACCATCAAAAAGAAACACATCCTGAAACACGAAGATAAGGGTTTTGAGCAGATTTTCATAGGAGAGGGATTTAACTGGCGCTTTACGACCGCTGACGCCCGCATTAAACTTAAACGACTTTACCCGCAGTTTGAATAGTGTCTGGATACTAGTTTTGGGTAGAAATATGGAAAAGCCCTATTTTGACCGAAACGTGGATGAGCTGCTCCTTTCCTGATTTTGGCGTGCCTCGCCCGCAGGCCGCGCCGTACAGTTCCTTAGAGTAACTGGTACACATAGGCGTTGCCGGTTTTTCCCAGCCGCTCCGCCAGGCCAAGGCGGGTCAGCACGTACAGCGCCTTTCCTGCCGTCTCCGGCGTTACCCCCGCTTTTTCCCCCAGGATTTTTGCCGTAAAGGGCTTCCCCGCTTTCACGGGCAGGAAAAAGCGGTAATCCCGGGGAGCGTTAAACGCCATGGTTTCGTGGTACTCCGTAATGTTCCTGTCAGCAATGCTGGCCCCCCTGCGGCGCCAGGAGCCCTTGCCGTCCAGGACGCGTGTTTCCAGCACGTCCACCAGGGCCAGCTCAATGCTCAGGCCCCGCAACAGGGGCAGTTCCGGGGCATGGATCAGCGCGTCGAACAGATCCCAGGCCGAGCCCTTTTTGGGGCTGAGACGGCGGCGGAGGAGCGTTCCGTCCTCATCCCGGGTTTCTATAGTTTTGCGGAGGATAATGGGATGGACTATCCGCACCGGCCCCTGGAGCAGCAGGCGGGGGATCTTTTTTTTCAGGGGCCCGAAACTGCCGGTCTGCACTTCGATCATACCGCCATCCCGGGTGATCCCGTCGCAGACATAGCCCCCCCGGACCACTTCGGTTTTTCCCCCCGCCCCGGAATACCGGAACTTTAAAGCCCTGTGGAGGCTGCCTTCCTTTTCGGTTCCAATCCGTGGCGGTTCCCCTTGCGATGCCATGGTCAGAGCATACCGTACCGGAATACCACCGGCAAGCGGCATAGCAGCAATTCCGAATTCAAAATCCCACAACCGAAAAGACCTGCGGATCCCCCCATGGACCCGATTGGGTTAGCGGGGACGGGAATTGCCGCCAAAAAACGCGGGAGAGCATGGTAAAAATGGCCAAATACCCTCCGATTATGTCTGGCAAGCCCTTCAAGAGCCGTCTGGTAGTTGACCATTTTTTGAATTCGGAATTGCTGGTAGTATAGTTACATACATTGCAATCCCCTTGTGTGATGGGGTACAATGCATTCCATGATTAAGGAATTTCTTCCCTATGATGTGGTCCGCAACAATGCCTTGAAGCTGGCCTGCCGTATCTATGGCGAGGGGTTTGTCCCCGACGTGATCTACGTGTCCCTCCGGGGGGGGGCCTATTTGGGCAACGTGATCAGCGAGTATTTCAAGATAGTCCGGCAGGGGGGCCGTCCGGTGTACTACGCCGCGGTGGTGGCCCGGTCCTATACGGGGGTGGGGAAACCGGAGCAGGTAAGGGTCGAGGGCTGGACCTACGCGCCGGAGCACCTGCGTATCGGGGACCGGGTGCTGCTGGTGGACGATATTTTTGACTCCGGCAGGACCCTCAACCACCTGGCGGGGATCATCCTGGAACGGGGGATACCCAGAAGCGACATTAAAGTAGCGGTTCACGATTACAAGTACTTCTACGATAAACCGGATCAGTACCCCATCCAGCCCGATTACTGGTGCCGCAGGCATCAGCTTTCCGTCAACGATGAGGATCTGTGGATCCACTACATGAGCCACGAGCTGGTGGGCCTGAGCCGGGAGGAGCTGGAACAGCATTACTACGCCCAGGACCCGGAACTGCGGCCCGTTCTGTCCGCCCTGGAGGGCGGGGCGCCTTGATCTGCGGTCTGGACGAAGCCGGGCGGGGCCCCCTGGCCGGTCCGGTCTGCGCGGCCGCGGTGGCGCTCCCCCCGGACTTTCCCCTGAGCCTCCTGGGAGACTCCAAGAAGCTCAGCGCGGCAAAACGGGAGGCCGCCCGGGCTGTTATCATGGAACGCTCCCTGGGCTGGGGCATAGGTTGGGCAAGCCACGCGGAAATTGACGAGATCAACATTCTCCGGGCGAGCCTCCTGGCGATGCGGCGGGCCTTCGATGCCATGCTGTCCGCCTATCCCGCCCTGGCCGCGGCGGCGCTGGAAGCGGTGGCGGACGGCCTCCACGTTCCGGATCTCCCCATTCCCTGCCGGGCGCTGGTCAAGGCGGACGCCCGGATCCCCCAGGTGATGGCCGCCTCCATCCTTGCCAAGACCGAGCGGGACCGGGAAATGGACCGTTACGCCCTCCTCTATCCCCGGTACGGTTACGACAAACACCGGGGTTATCCCACCAAAGCCCATCGGGAGGCCGTACTCCGCTGGGGCCCTTCCCCTATCCAGCGGCTGAAATTCCGGGTTAATCCCTAATTTTTCGGTTAATCGCCAATTTTTATACTCATTTTTTATTGAACAAAGCCGGTTTTTCCTATATCATTGGGCAAGAGGGATTGATTCCCGGTAGTTTGTTGCGCCTGAGAGGTTTTGTATATATGCTGGACATCGGTCAGATCCATCGCACCGAATACGAGATAGACGCCGACCGACCCGAACCTGTTGTGATTGCCGAAGCCCCCGGCCGTATCCACTATCTGGGCGAACACGGCGAACCCAAAAGCGGCTTATTTCTTTCTTCCGCCATAGACCGGTATGTCAGGGTTTCAGTGAGCATGAGGAAGGATAATTCCCTCCGCTTTTACGCGGCGGATCTGGGGGAACGGAAGCGGACCACCCTGGTTAATCTCAGGTATAAGCGGGAAGACCGGTGGTCCAACTATATCAAGGTGGCCATCCAGGTTTTCGCTGAGCTGGGGTATCCCGTACGGGGCCTTAATTTTTCCCTCACAGGCGCCATCCCCCAACAGGTGGGATTGGCTTCTTCTTCCGCCATAGAAGTGGCGGCGGCCGCGGCCCTGAAGGGGTTTTTTCAGGCCCCTGTCAGCGACAAGGAACTGCTGAACCGTTTGCTTGCCGCGCAGGCCGCTTTTTGGGGGAAAAGCTCCGGCCCGGTGGATTATCTTATCGCTTTTAACGCGCGGAAGGATTATTTTCTGGTGGTCGACGAGGCTTCCATGGAGGTCAGGCGGATAAAATCCCCCCTTTCCAAGTATAAAATCGTGGTTATGGACTCCCGGGTGCCCCGGCTTGGGGTGGAGGAGGAGCTCAAACAGCGCAAGCAGGATATAAAAAAGGGGCTGGAACTCCTTTCCCAGAAAAAACCGGGGACCAGTTTTCGGGATTACTCCTCGCCGGATCTGGTGGAGTCCATGGGGGACCTTCCCGAGGAGGTGCGGCGCCGTTCCATGCACATAGTTCAGGAAATTCAGCGGGTCTACGACGCGGAGGACGCGCTCAAACGCCACGATTTTCCGCTCCTGTCCAAGGCTCTGCTCCATTCCCACGAGAGCCTGCGGGATCTCTACGAAGTTTCCTGCCCGGAGATTGATTGGCTGGTCAAGCGCGCCCAGGAAATTGACGGGGTTATTGGCTCCCGGATGACCGGCCAGGGTTTTGGGGGCTGCACCTACACGATTCTTTCCGAAAGCGCGGTGGAGGAATATATGCGCCGCCTGGAGGATTACGAGCGGATATTCGGGTTTCACCCCATGACCTATGATGTGCGCCCCGCGGCGGGCGTGAGGGTTATCAGCGCTTCATAAGCGGCAAGGAGTTACACGCCATGGCTGGTTACCGTGACGCCGACGACAGGCTCAAAGAGGGAATGAGGCTTTTCGGCCTGAAACGCTGGGAAGCGGCGTTACAGGAACTGCTCAAGATCGACGCGGGGCAGTTCAGCGCCGAGGAAAACGTGGATCTGGCCTACTACCTGGGGCTCTGCTACATGAAGCTGGAACGTTACGATGATGCGCTGCTCTATCTGGAGCAGGTGGTGGCCAACAGCGAGGACCCCATGCGGGTGTACCAGTGCAGGCTGACCCTGGCCTATGTGTATGTGACCACCAAACGGATCAAGCTGGCGGAGTTTGAGCTTACCCGGCTGAGCCAGAGCGGGTTTGAGTCCGCGCAGATATACACCACCATGGGCTATGCCGCGTGGACGCAGAAACGTTACGACGAAGCGGTGAATTATTACGAAAAAGCCCTGGAGCTGGACGAAAACAGTGCCACCGCCCTGAACGGTTTGGGTTACATTTTGGTGGACAGCGGCATCGATCTGGCCCGGGGCCTGCGGTTCTGCCGGAAAGCGGTGGACCGCTCCCCCCAAAACGCGGCCTACCTGGATTCCCTGGGCTGGGCCTATTACAAAAACGGCGAATACACCGAATCCCGGGTGTGGCTCCGCCGGGCCTTCGATCTGGCCCCCCACAATTCGGTGATCCGGGCCCACATGAGGCTGGTTGTCGGGGAAGGCAATTGAGGGCTGTCCGGGGCCTGTGCCTTGCGGTGTCCGTTGCCCTGGCTTTGGTTCCCCGCGGCACGGCCCAGGAGAGCGGCGGCATAGGCGGGGTGGACCGGGACGCGCTGGCGGCCCGGGAGGAGTTCCGCCTGGGGGTGCAGGCCTATAACCGCAGCGCGTTTAACGAAGCTATCCTTTCCTTTGAGCGGGCGCTTGCCTTTGTGCCCGGTGAACCCCTGGTTCTGGACTGGCTGGGCCGGTCCTACTACCGTTCCGGCATGGAGGACACCGCTCTGCGCCAATGGCGTTCCGCGGTGGATGCCTACGGATCTTCCAACCCGGAAACCCTGGTTCTCTCCAGCCGCATAGAAACCGTGCGGAACCGCCGCAGCCTTTTTGCCTCCCTTGACGAAGATCTCCGCTATGTGGAGGCCGGAGCTTTCCCCAGCGTGGTTGACGGCGTACGGATCTACCGGCAGCCCACCGCGGCGCTGCCCCTGGAGGACGGCTCGGTCTGGGTGGTGGCCTACGGCAGCAATGAAATTGTGCGGATAGACGTGAACGGCATAGTCCGCGAGCGCCGGCGGGGGCCCCTGGCGGGTTTCGACCGGCCCTACGATCTGGTCCGGGGCCTGGACGGAAGGCTCTACCTTTCGGAATTCCGGGGGGGCCGGGTGAGCATCCTCAGTAGCAAGGGGGAATGGCTGGGCTACATCGGCTCCAAAGGCCGGGAGGAGGGGGAGTTTGTGGGCCCCCAGAACCTCTGCGTTGATGGGGACGGCTACCTGTATGTGGTGGACTACGGCAACAGGCGGATCTCCAAGTTTGATCCCGACGGCGCCTTTGTGCTGTCCTTCGGCGGCCGCTCCGGGGAGTTTTCCGGCCTGCTCTCCCCCACGGGCATCGCCGCCCGGGAGGGCCGGGTGTACGTCGCGGACAGCGCGGCCCGGTGTATCCTCAGCTTCGACCGTAACGGGGAGTACATGGGGGCGCTCATTTCCGGGGGCCTCCAGGGGCCGGAAAGCCTCGCCCTGCTGGACGACGGCCGCCTCCTCGCCGCGGACGCCAACCGCCTCCTGATCGTCGACCCGGCTTCCGCGCTGATCCGCGAACTGGGCCTTCTGGGCGGCCCCCGGGTCCGCATTGCCGGGGCAAGGCCGGACGGAAACGGCAATATCATAGCCGCGAACTTTGAGGGCGACGAAGTTTCGGTGATGACCCCCCTGGACGATATGGCCGCCGGGCTCTTTGTGCAAATAGAGCGGGTCGTGTCGGACAACTTCCCCCGGATCACGGTGGAGATCCAGGTGCAGGACCGCCGCCGCCGCCCCATAGTCGGGCTGGACGCTCGGAATTTCCTCCTCACCGAGGAGGGCCGTTTCGTGGGGGAACAAAACTTCCTGGGCGCCGCGTTCCGCTCCGAAACTTCGGATATAGCTATTTTGCTGGACCGCTCCCCTGCCGCGCTGGCCCTGCAGCAGGACATGAACGCCGCGGTGCGGGACATCCGGGCCGCTCCTTCCCGCATCGTCTCCCTTATTTCCGCGGGGGAACAGCCCCTGCGGGAACGGGTGGAAGGAACCGATCCCTCCCTTGCCGCCCTGAGCGCTGCCGCCCGGGGAACGGCTTCGTCCTATTCCCTGCGCTGGCGTTTTGACCTGGGCCTCCGCCTAGCCGCCACGGATCTGCTAAACGGCTCCAAAAAGCGGGGGGTGGTTTTTATCAGTTCCGGGGCGCTGGGCGAACTGGCCTTTGAACGGTACGGCCTCTCCGAACTGGCGGCTTACCTGGCCAACAACAGCGTTGTCTTTTACGCGGTAATACTGGGAAACAAGTCCCCGGCGGAGGAGCTCCGCTACCTCTGCGACCAGACCGGCGGCCAAATCCTCCCCCTCTACCGTCCCCGGGGCATAACCGCGGAACTCAGCCGGCTCGGCGCCGCGCCTTCGGGCTCCTACACCCTCAGCTACCGTTCCGCGCTCCCCGCCGATTTCGGCCGCGCCTATCTCCCGGTGGAAGCCGAGGTCTACCTGATGGAACGCTCCGGCAGGGACGCCACGGGGTACTTCCCGCCTCTGGAATGATTGGCGATTGCTGTCTGCTCATTCCGGGAACCCGCAACGCTCCACCGCGCTTTCCCGCACCGCCCTTTCGATAAGCTCCCCCAGATCCAGCGCCTCGTAGAGCCTGTTCGCCTCCGCCTTGTCGCCCCGCAGAACGGGGTGGGCCGGGCTGAAGAGGGCGCAGCAATCCTGATAGGGCAGTATTGACAGTTCGTAGGAGCCTATCTCTTTGGCTTTTTTTATGATTGCCCCTTTGTCCCAGCCGATCAGGGGCCGGAGCGCCGGAAGGGTTAAGCGGCTTTCGGCGCAGGCTATGTTTTCTATGGTTTGGCTGGCCACCTGGGAGAGGCTCTCCCCGGTGATAATACATTTGCTGCGCCGCAGTTTTGCTATTTTTTCCGCGCCCTCCATCATGGCCATGCGGAGCAGCACGGTGGACCAGGTTTCCGGGGCTTTTTCTTTTATCCGCGTCTGGACGGCGGCGTAGCCCGCGGTGTAAAGCCTGATCCCCATACTGGAACGGCCCACCAGCTCCGCCAGGCGTATCGCCTTTTGACGGGCCTCCTCGGAGGTGTAGGGGTAGGCGTGAAAGTGGACCGCGTCTATCTTCATGCCCCGGGAGGCCATCATGTAGCCCGCCACCGGGGAGTCTATGCCCCCCGACAGGAGGAGCAGGCCCCGCCCGGCGGTTCCCACGGGCAGCCCCCCGGCGCCCCTGCCGCTAAAGCCGTAGACATAGGCCCTTTCGCGGATCTCCACGGCAATGCTGCCCTGGGGATTGCGGACATCGACCCGGAACTCCGGAATCGCCGCGCTTATGGCGTCCGCGGCCTCGCAGGCTATGTGGTAGGAGTCCAGGGGAAAGCTCTTGTCGGTGCGGCGGGCGTTGATCTTAAAGCTGCGCGCCCCGCTTTGGAACAGCAGCGCCGCCTCCTCAACGCAGGCCGCGCACACCGCTTCCACGGTTTTGCCGGCGATCCGGGTTTTCGCCCAGCCGCTTATGCCGAAGAGCCGCCTGAGCGCCCCCTCGACCCTGGGCTCGTCTTCCGCGGGGCAGCGGATGTAAAAACGGCCGTGCGCGGTTTCTATGCGCGCCCCGCTTAAACGGAGCATATCCCGGATGTTCCGTTTGAGGATCTGTTCAAAAGCGGCCCGGTTGCCCCCTTTCAGGACGAGTTCTCCCAGCTTTAAAAGATAGGCCGTCCGGTCCCGCGCCGTTTCCATCAGAGGATCTCCAGGATGGTTTTGACGGCGGCGATGAGTTTTTCTATTTCTTCCATGGTAGTAGACCAGCCCTGGGAAATGCGGATCCCCTCAAGGCTTTGCTCAGCGTCTATGCCCATGGCCAGCAGGACCGGCCGCCGCTGTTCCCGGGAAGAACAGGCGGAGCCGGTGGAAACCGCAAAGCCCCGGTCGTCCAGCGCCCGGACCATCACTTCCCCGGGGATGTTCCTGAAACCCGCCTGGAGTATCCAGGGGGAAAAATTCCGGTCCTCATCCCCGCGATCAGAGGGGATGAGGAAGCAGCGATCCATGTTCCGCAGGGCCCGGATGAGCCCCTTCCACCGCTCCGCCGCTGCCTTGTGGTTAGCCGCCGCTTCCCGGGGGCCCGCAAGGCGCTCCATGCAATCCGCCAGAGCGACGGCTCCGGCTGTGTTTTCCGTGCCCGGACGGATTCCCCCCTCCTGGCCCCCTCCGGCGGTCAAGGCTTTCAGGGGTTTGCGGAGGTAAAGCAGGCCTATGCCCCGGGGCCCGCCGATTTTGTGGGCGCTGAAGGAAGCGGAGTCTATGCCCCAGCCGGGGATGTCCAGGGGGATCTTCCCCAGCGCCTGCGCCAGATCGGTGTGCAGATGGACCGGCGCGCCGGGTTTACGCCGCAGAACCCCCGTCAAAGCGCCCAGGTCCGCGGCAGCGCCGGTTTCGTTGTTGATCCCCATGATCGCCGCAAACCGGGCGCCGGGCATTTTGTCCAGCGCCGCCTCCAGGGTTTTTTCGCTGACCCTGCCGTTTCTTTCCACGGCGATATGCCCCAGGCGTATCCCCAACCGTTCCAGGGCCAGGGCGTTTTCGCTGATCGAAGGGTGCTCCGCCGCGCTTATCAGGAGCGGCGCGTTTTCCCGCAAAAGCAGGGATTGCAGGACTAGGGCGTTGGACTCGGTTCCGCCGGAGGTAAAGCACAGTTCCCCGGGACTGACCCCCAAAACCGCGGCGCAGCGCTCCCGGGCATCCTCCAGGGCCCGGCGGGCCAAACGGCCCTCAAAGTGGCGGGAGGAAGGGTTGCCGAAGGGCGGGGCAGGGGAGGGGAGATCCAGAGGCCGGGCCGTGGCGGCCCAGTCAAAATAACAGCGGTCCATATCAGGAAGGGGAAGCGCGCTTTCGAACCACATGGAGGTTTACAAAATGAATGGCAATAAAAAAGCCCACCGCGGCCACATAGGCTGCGCCCAGGAAAATCAGGGAGAGGACGCCCTCGAAACGCAGGGACAGGCACACCAAGACCCCCAGCGCTATCTGCAGGGCGTAGAGGGTGCCGTCCACCGCCCTGGCGTTGAAGCCGAGGTTCATCAACTTGTGGTGTATGTGCAGCTTGTCCGGGTTGTCTATCCGCCGCCTGTCCCTGATGCGCCGCCAGATTGCGGCGAAGGTGTCGAAAATCGGGATGGCGAGCAGCGCCGCGGCGTACATCAGGGGGAAGCGAGCGGGTTCCCTGCCGGTGTTCATCAGGGGAAGCAGGGCCAGGACGAACCCCAAAAACTGGGCTCCCCCGTCGCCCATGAATATCTTTGCCCTGGGAAAGGGCATATTGAAGATCAGAAAACCCGCCAGCGCGACGCCTAGGCAGAGGCACATAAGGACCATGCCGTTGCCGCCGGGGATAAATGAAAAAATAAGGGCAAAAAACAACGCGGCCAGGGCCGAAACACCCCCCGCGAGGCCGTCCACCCCATCAATAAGGTTCACCGCGTTGGTAAGCCCCACAATCCAGACAGCCGTCAGGGGGTACCGCAGCCAATTCAGCTCCCCCAGTATGCCCAGGTCGATAAAGAGGATGCTGTGGAAGGTGTATCCGGGGGCGACGACCATGAACGCCGCTATAATCTGGGTAAACAGTTTGTACCGGGGCGCCATGGGCTTAAAGTCGTCAAAAACCCCGGAAACAAAGATAAGAACCATGGCGGCTAGGGGAAACAGGAGGGACAGGCGGGTCTCGGCGCCGGGATTAAACCGGGCCGGAAGCCGGGGGATAACAAAGGTTATGACAAAACAGGCGCAGATGAACGCCGCGGCAAACCCGGCTCCCCCCAAACGGGGAACATCGCCGGTGTGTATCTTCCGGTCGTCAATACGATCGTACCAGGATTTTTTATGGGACAGAACAAGGACCCGGGCAACCACCACGCAGGAAATGATAAAAGAAATCCCAATCATTACGCCAAAAACAACCATCATGTCCAACCATCTCCCAAACCAGCCCAATTTATTAAATTTGTTCGAATTACCCTCATACCAGCAGTTTGTTATATATCACGGCGGGAAGAATTTGTCCAGTACGGGCATCAGCAATTGTTAAAAAACAGTGATAATGTCCCCTTGTAAAACCAGTAGAAATGTCCCCTCTGGTATAATAACAGGCAGGAGGACAGGATGGCCGGGAAGTTACCAATGGGACAAAAGGAATTATTGAGGGGAAAGTTGATGGAGATGGTCAAGCAGGGAAAAACCTCTTTGAAAGCGGCGGCGATAGAGCTGAAGGTGGGTTACCGGCAGGGGAAGCGGATATATGCGGCCTACCTGACGATTGGTTTGAGGGCCGTGGGGCGCGATGCTGTCTGATAACGATGATAGACGATGCGGCCAATATCCGGCGCGCCCAATTGGTTGAAGGAGAGACAACGGCCGAAAAGACCTGCGGATCCCCCCATGGACCCCCAAACGAAGTCATAGTGCGTTCCTGCTAACCCAACTTGGGTCCATAGGGGGATCCTCAGGTCTTTTCGGTTTTGGGATTTTGAATTCGGAATTGTGCCTTAACCCCTTGACCTCAATTAGTTAAGTGATAATATATATATATACTTAACTATCGGCGGATAGATGAATTTTATTGAAACCATGAACTATTTCTTTTACCGCTCGTCCCTGGACGAGCTGCGCTGGATGCAGAAGGAGGACCACAGTTTCGGCCTGTCCTACCACAGCCTGCTCTACCTGAATGTCATCGCCGGCGCCCCGGACTGCACGGTGAGCCGCCTGGCGGATATGCTGGGGATTACGACCCCGGGCATAACGGAGAAGGTAAACGGGCTTGTGCGAAAGGGGCTGGTGGAAAAGACCCAGAGCCGGGAGGACCGCCGCGTTTTCCGGCTTGC
>JAIROB010000115.1 GCA_031257695.1 Treponema sp.
TCCGCGTCCGCGGGGATCAGGGGCGCGGCGAAGGAGGCCAGCCGTTTGATAGCCGCATCCGCCCGGGACGCGTCCCTGGAGCGGATCGTAAAGCGGATCAGCCGGGTATAGGGCGGGAAACCCAGCAGTTCCCGCTGGGCCAGCTCCGCCTCAAAAAAGCCCTCCACGTCCAGCGCGCAGGCCCTGGTTATGGCAGGGTCTTTGGGCCGCAGGGTTTGCACGATCACCTTGCCGTCGGGGAAGTAACGGCCCGCCCGGCCCGCGACCTGGACGATGAGCGAAAAGGTCCGTTCCGCGGCCCGGAAATCCGGCAGGTGGAGCCCCGTATCCGCCAGGACCACCCCCACCAAACGCACCCCGGGGAAGTTGAGTCCCTTGGCAACCATCTGGGTTCCCAGCAGTATGTCGGCGCCTCCGGCTTTAAAAATATCCAGGGTTTCCGCCAGGCTGCCCTTTTTCCCGGTGGTGTCCGCGTCCGCCCTTCTGAGGCGGAGGTTCGGGAAAGTCCGGGCGACTTCCTCCTCGATCATCTCCGTGCCAAAACCCGTAAACCCCGCTTCCAGGGATCCGCATTGGGGACAGGCTGTGGGGGGAACCACGGAATAGCCGCAATAATGGCAGATCGCCCGGCCCCGGCTTTTGTGGTAGGTCAGGGACACGGAACAGTGTTTGCAGGTAAGCTCGTAGCCGCACTGTTTGCAGTGGTAAAAGTAGGCAAAGCCCCGCCGGTTCAGAAACAGTATGCTTTGCCTGCCGAGTTGGGCGGTTTTCCGCAGCTCCTCCTTGAGCTCCGCGGTGAGGCAGCCTTCGGTGTGTTCCAGGCTCACCGGCACGATTTCCGGCGTTCTGCCCCCGGAAAGCCGGCGGCTCAGGTCCAATCTGACAATGCCCCCCTGGTTCATCAGGTTCCAGGCTTCCGCGGAGGGGGTGGCGGAACCCATGACCAGCCGGGCGCCGCTCGTCGCTGCCCGGCGCATGGCAACCTGCCGGGCGTGGTAGCGGGGGGTGTTGCCGGATTTGTAGGAACCGTCGTGTTCCTCGTCGATGATGATAAGCCCCAGATTACGCAGGGGGGCGAAAACCGCGCTCCGGGGCCCCACCACGATCCGCACTTCCCCGGATCTGATCCGCAGCCACTCCGCAAGCCTTTTGCTGGGGCTCATCCCGGAGTGGATTGTGGCGGCTATGGGGCCGAAACGGCTGCCAATCGCCTCCGCGGTCTGGTGGGTCAGGGAGATTTCCGGAACCAGGTAGATCACCGTCGACCCCCCGGCTATCGCGGTTTCCGCGGCGCGGAGGAACACCTCGGTTTTCCCCGAACCGGTGATGCCGAAAAGGTAGCAGGGCCGCGGTTTTTCAGCGGGGGCGCCGCTCTCCGTAATCGCCGCGAGCGCCATTTCCTGTTCCTTCGAGAGGACAAGGGGAGCGGAAGCTATTTCATCGCTTTCGCCGGAAAACGCGGAATAGCCGCCTGCCCTCCGTCCCGAGGGGATCATCGCCGCCAGCGCTTCTCCGGGGCCGCAGAGGTAGTAGCCGGCCATCCATTTGGCCAGATCAATGTCCTCCCCGTCGAAGATCGGCTCCGCGTCCACCACCCGGCGCACCGCCTTTATCGCTTCTTCGGCTACCCCGGGGGGCGGTTCCGGCCTTTCGCCGATGACGTAGCCGGTCATTTCCCGCCTGCCGAAGGGCGCCATGACCCGCTTGCCGGGAGCGGCTTCGCCTTTGGGGTCCATGCGGTAGGCAAAAACCGAATGATCCCGAAGGGGCAGGTCGAAAACAATGTCCAGAAAGGGCATTTAGGGGCCGCCTTCCGCGGCATAGGCGCTGTCCAGCTCCGCCAGCCGCTGCCGGAGCAGCTTCAGATCCTCCCACGCGGGACGGCGGTAAGAATCGTCCCGGAGCAGGGCGCTGGGGTGGTAGGTGGCAATCAGGGGGATGGTCAGGTCCTCCGCCGCTTCGTAGGGGACAAAACTTCCCCGCAGGCTCCCCATGGAGGCGCGGGTACGCAGCATGGTCTGGGCGGCAATCCTGCCCGCGCAGAGGATAATTTTCGGGTTGAGCAGCCGGATCTGCCGGGCGAGAAACCGGGAACACGCGGCGGTCTCCTCAGGCAGGGGGTCCCGGTTGTTCGGGGGCCGGCATTTTACGGTGTTGGCGATGAAACAATTTTTCTCCCGGTAAAGGCCCACCGAGGCGAGCATCCGGTCCAGCAACTGTCCCGCCTTCCCCACAAAGGGCCTGCCGGAGGCGTCTTCCTCCGCGCCGGGGCCTTCGCCTATGACCAAAACCAGGGGCCTGGCTGCGCCCTCGCCGGGGACGGCGTTTTTCCGGCCCCCGTGGAGGGAACAGGCCTGGCACCGGCCTATCTCCGCGGCCAGGGTTTCAAGCGAATCCGCCGGGACGGGTGCATCCGCCGCGGCCCCCTTCTCCGCCGCCGGGATCTCCCCGTCATCGAAAAAAACATAGTCCCGGTCCGGTCCCCGGTAGCCGTCCCGGAGAACTGCATCCGCCATGTCGAACAGACGGGCGAGCGCGGCCTTGTTATCAGCGGTCATGGCGCCAGTATAGCATTTTTGTGTTGGTATAACATAGCGGAGATACAGCTACCGCAGCCTTACATTTTTGCCGGATTTGCTGTATAGTGGGATGGATGGAACGATTTGCCGATGAAGCGTTGATCGAAGTTTCCTCCGGTTCGGGGGGAAACGGTTGCGTGGCCTTCCGCCGGGAAAAGTACGTCCCCCAGGGCGGGCCTTCCGGGGGCGACGGGGGCCGGGGCGGTTCGGTGCTCTTTGAGGTCCGCCGCAACCTGCGGACCCTGGCCCATCTGCGGTTTAAACAGAGTTTTAAAGCGGAAAACGGCCGGGACGGGGAAGGTTCCCGGCGCTATGGCCGGAACGGGGAGGACGTGGTAATACCGGTGCCCCCCGGAACGGTGCTCAAGGACGCGGATTCCGGGGAGCTTATCCGGGACTTCGGCCTTTCCGAGGATCCCTTCATGTTCCTCAAGGGGGGGAACGGAGGCTGGGGGAACTACCGTTTCAGGTCCTCGGTGACCCAGGCGCCCCGGAAAGCCCTGCCCGGAAAACCCGGGGAAAAGCGGCGGCTCCGGGTGGAGTTGCAGACCCTGGCGGACATAGGCCTGGTGGGATTCCCCAACGCGGGGAAGTCTTCCCTGCTGGACCGGTTCACCAATGCCCGGCCCAAGATCGCCCCTTATCCCTTCACCACCAAGATTCCGAACCTGGGGGTTCTTACCCTGGGGGACCGTGACATCGTCCTCGCGGACATACCGGGGCTTATCGAGGGGGCCTCCGGGGGAGCCGGACTGGGGATACGGTTCCTCAAGCATATTGCCCGCACCGCCGCTCTGGCTTTTCTTATCGACCTTTCCGAGGACTCGTATCGGGGAGCCTTCGACACCCTGTATAAGGAGCTGGAAACCTTTTCGCCGGAGCTGGTCCAAAAGCCCCGTATCCTGGTCGGAACCAAGACCGACATTGAATCCCCCGGCGGTAATTCCCCGGCTGAGCGGCTGGCGATACTGCAATCACTGTATCCTGAGGAAACGGTTATGGGGATATCCGTATTTTCCGGGGAGGGCCTGAAGGAATTGGCGGCCTGCCTGGGCAAGCTTGCGTCTGAAAACGACCGGGGGCATGGCTGGGGAACGGAATGGATCGGGGCTTTTGAAGCCGGAGACTCAGGGGGCTACCGGGAAGCATGAGATTCGCCATCCTTGGAGGCAGTTTTAACCCTGTCCATACGGGCCATCTGTTTCTGGCGGAAACGGCGCTCACCGCGTTGGGGTATGACCGGATCATCCTGGTGCCCGCCCACACCTCCCCCTTTAAGCCCGGCGCCCAGGGCGCTTCTCCCAGGGACCGTTTGGATATGCTTATCGCTTCAATCCCGGGGGACAGCCGGCTTACCGTTGACGACTGCGAGATCCGGCGGGAAGGGGTTTCCTTCACCGTAGACACCGTCAAGGACATCATCGGGCGGTACAGGCCCCAGGGAAAGCCGGGGCTCATCCTGGGGGACGATCTGGCCAGGGACTTTCACCATTGGCGGAGAGCCGATGAACTTGCGGCCCTTGTGGATATCATCATTGCCCACCGGCTTTCCGCGGAAAACATCCCCTTCCCCTACCCCTGCAAGCAACTGGACAACGAAATCCTGGAACTATCTTCGGGAACCGTGCGGGACCGCATTGCAAAGGGCCAGGCCTGGTCCTACCTGGTCTCCCCGGGCGCGCGGTTTATTATCCGGGACCGGCGGCTCTACGGCTTGAGTCAGGGCGAACCGGAGGACGGGGGCGATACGGGGATAAGCGAGGAACTCATCGCCGGAGTCGAAACTACGGCGCGTTCCATGCTCAGCCCCGCCCGGTTCTTCCACTCCCGGAACGTAGCCCTGCTTGCCCGCGATCTCTGCCGACAGTTCGGCCTGGACCCGCGGGCGGGGTACCTTGCCGGAATTGCCCACGATATGTGCAAATCCCTTTCGGAGGAAGAGTTGTTCCGCCTGACCAAGCGGGACGGCAGGCCGGTGTCCCGGCTGGAGCGAAAAAAGCCCTCCCTGCTCCACGCCCGGGCCGGGGCCGTGCTGCTTAAAGAGCGGTTCGGCGTTCAGAACCGGGACATCCTCGACGCGGTACGGCTCCACACCCTGGCCGATCCCGAAATGGGCCCCCTGGCAAAGGCGGTGTTTATCGCCGACAAAATCGAAATTTCCCGGGAGCGGGTGGACGCTTCCCTACGGGATATTGCCGCGTTCCCCTCCCTGGACGCCCTGTTTCTGGCGGTCCTGGATAACAACGTGGCCTATCTCAGATCCCGTAAATTATCCTTGTCCAAGGGAACCCTGCGCCTGCTGAACGTGATGAAAGGAGAGGCCTTTGAGAAAGACGAAGGGTGACGCCAGCGTTTTTCTTCTGGGGTTGATCCTGCTGCTCCTGGGGGGCGGGGTCGTTTTTATCATCCTGGCGGTGCGTTCAGACCCCATTGAGGAAGCCCTGTCCGGGGACCGACCCATTTCCACCCTCTTTGTCATCGAGGATCAGGAAAAACCCCTGAGCTCCTACGTGCTGTTCTACTACCCTCCCACCAGACGGGCGGCTATCTTCGACATCCCCGGGGAAGTCGGGCTGATCCTGTCGCGGATCAACCGTGTGGACCGGATCGACACGGTGTACGATCCCGGCAGACCCGCTTTGTTTGAAGCCGAAGTGGAAAAACTTTTGGGCATAGAGATCAATTTTTCCGTGGTCATGGAACTGGAAAACCTGGGCAAGATAGTGGACTGGATCGAAGGGGTGGAACTGTTCATCCCCGCGCGGGTGGAGATCTACGAGGAGGACGCCGTCATCCTCTTTCCCTACGGAAAAACCCGGCTGGACGGGGATAAATCCCGGAGCTATGTCAGGTATGAGCTTCCCGAGGAGGACCGGGAAACGGCCTATTTCCGCAGGCAGCGGTTCTTCTCCGGCCTGATAAAGCGGCTGGGGGAAAAGGCCGACTACCTTAAAAAGTCAAACGTGGCCCAGCTTTACCACCCCCTGCTCAAGACCTCCATGGATCAGCGGACCCGGGTTCGGCTTTTCGACGAGCTTGCCAGGATCGACATGGACCGGATAAACATTCAGTCCGTGCAGGGCGCAATCCGGGAAGTTTCGGGAAAGCCCCTGCTTTTCCCCCTGTACGACGGCAATCTGATAAAAGAAATCGTCCGTCAGTCCATGGCAGCCCTGACCAGGCAGCAGGAAGGAGCGGTTTCCGACAGGGTCTTTACGGTGGAGATCCTCAACGGCACCGCCGTCACCGGCCTTGCGGGAAGGACCGCGGATCTGCTCCGGGGATTCGGCTACGACGTCATTTCCATAGGGAACGCCGACCGGAACGACTACGAAACAACGGAAATTATCGACCGCTCCGGCCAGGATGCCATGGCCGGAACCTTTGCCGACATTATCCGGTGCCGGAATATCCGCGTTGATACCCAGACCGCGGAAAACATCGAATTGGGGATCGAGATAACTATCCAAAATCTGGCGTATCGTTCAGATTTCACCCTCATTATTGGAAAGGACTTTAATGGAAGGTACGTTACAGGTGGATGACAAGGCCACCGCCCTTGAACTTGCCGCCCTTATCAGGGACCATCGCGGGGAATCGGTGATCGTGATGGATCTGCGGGACATGAACTACTGGACCGATTTTTTTGTGATTGCCACGGTCACCAGCAGCGCCCATTTACAGGGCCTGCAGCGGCACATCAGGGACTATGTCCGGGAAAAGGGCATAGAACCCCTCAGTCATCACAGGAAAACCAACCCCGACGACGGATGGAACCTTACGGATCTGGGGAACATCGTAATTCATCTTATGTCCGAAAAATCCCGCTCTTTCTACGAACTGGAACGGCTCTGGAGCGCCGCGGTGATCATAGACCTCTAGAAGCCTGCGCTTGGGAACCGCGTGGAAATACCATGACCCGACGGTCTTGGTATTTCCTTATTGCATAAGCAATTAAACAAAACGCCCGGCATTTTGTTTACCCGCGGTTCCTCTGTTTATTCGTCAAAATCGTCGTCGTACCCGACATCGTCCTCTTCGTAGTCCTCAAAATCGTCATCATCATCATCGTCGTCATCATCGAAATCGTCGTCGTCATCGTCGAATTCTTCCTCAAAATCGTCGTCCAGATCGTCAAAATCGTCCTCGTCTTCCAGATCGTCATCATCGTCCAGAGCCGATAAAGAGGGAAAAACGCGTTTATACCCATCGAACAGAACCATAGTATTCTCCGTTACAGTATATAATTTCCCTTGAAACATAAGGGGAAGGTTCCTTATCTGTCAACCGGTTTCTACCTTATATTTGTACTTTTTTTGCCCCCACCGGCAACCGACGGAGCGGCCGGGCCCTTCCGCCGGATCCCCTACTTCGACAGCAGCCGGTTCAGGCGTTTGACAAAGTCCGCGGGGTCCTGGACCTTGATCCCCTCCACCAGCAGCGCCTGGTCCAGCAGCACCGTCGCCACGTCGGCGATCCGCTCCTCCTCCGCGTCCTGCAACGCGGCGACAATGGGATGATCGCCGTTTACCTCCAGGATGGGCTTTATCTCCGGCAGCTCGGTCTGCCCCATGGCCTTGAGCATCTGCGCCATCTGCATGGTGGGATCCTTCTCGTCCGCCACGATGCACGAGGGGGAGTCGTGGA
>JAIROB010000160.1 GCA_031257695.1 Treponema sp.
GCGATACGGTCCGCAAGCATCAAGGGGAGGGTGTTGCACAGGGCAATCAGCCGGTCATAGTTCCCCGCTTTTTCATAATAGCTGATGGCGTCCATTTTCTGGTTGTTCGCTTCGCACCAAGCCGCGGTTTTATTCCACACCTCTTTTTTTTCATCCTCCGGTATTTCATCCTGCCTGGTTTTCAGGTAATCAAGAAAAAGATGATGGATATGATACTGGTTTTGATAGGTGTCGAACCTGACAAAAGAATCGATGCCGCCCATTTCGTTGATAAGCTCCGGGCCCCCGGCAAGATCCTTCAGCAGTTCCGGAAATAAATGATCGATAAGGGACATTTTTATCAGGAACCGCTGCATGGCCCCGGACATGGCGCCCATAACCTCGCTTTCTATGAGCATGAAAATATTCTTTTTCATGGCTTGGGGCACGTAGGGCGTGCCCGGAAGGGCGTTTTTCAGGGAAAGCCCCGCGAGGTGTATGGCAAAGGCCCAGCCTTCAGTGTCGTGATATACAGACGAAAGGGTTTCAGGGCTTGGCTTTATATCCTGCATACTGAAATAGTCGGTCATTTCTTCCCGGCTAAAGCGGAGATCCTCCTCGGCAATCCGCCCCAGGGTCCCCTTGGAGAGGAATTTCATGGTGTTGATCCGCGGTTCGTTCCTGCTGATGAGGATAGAAGTGATGCCGGGAAAGGGCGCGCTGAAAGACTTTTCCAGGAAACGCAGAACCGCGGGATTTTGTACCAGGTGGCAGTCATCGTAGACAAGGATGGTTCGGACGTTGGGGGACACTTCCTCCAGGGGGATAATCATGTACCGCTCAAACTGGCGCTCGGTTTCCGGAAAGTCGATTTTCTCAAGCCGGGCCGCGGCCTTCGGATTGGACAGGGCAACCCCGGCTATAAAATTCTCCCAGAAACGGCTGGTAACATTGTCCCGCTCGGAAAACTGCATCCAACTGGTTGGCGCCTGGTACTTTTGGACAAACGAATACACAGCGTAGGTTTTGCCGTACCCCGCCCCTGCGACGACAAGGACCAGAGGGTTTTGCACGGCCCTTTCCAAAAGAACGTCTACACGGGGCCTTGCCAGATATGCCTGGTTTCCGGGTGACAGAGGAATGTTGCTCTGAAACAGCCGTTCCGTCATTTCAGTCTCATTTTCCTCTCGCTCCTCCTGCCTTACGCAACTCCCGTTTGAGCCGGTTTCAAAACCCGGTCGGCGCAAGCCCCCTGGACTGACCAACCGGTGTCTGGAAAATGGTCAAATGCCTGTTTGTTTCCCCCTCCAAGGCTGCTCTTTCAAAGTCGGCGTGTTTGGAAAATTTCTAATAGCGAAACTATAATCCTTTCTATATAACTTGTCAATGCCGTCTCCCCCCCATGGACTCAAGATGGGTTAGCGGGGACGCACTAAAACCTTGTCTGGGGATCCTGTCGACTGGAAAAAGCACGGGGCCCTCCGGTGGCCCCTCCCGTGCTTTTTCCACGGAAGCCGCTTGCGCGGCATAGTAGAGACCCCCATGACACAGTGTGTGTGCGTCCCCGATCCGTCCAGGAGTCCATGGGGGGCCTTGGGGCGCGGGGCTTTTGTTTCCACCGCCACCTCCTTCAACTTTGTATGGGCGCAGCCCCGTGCCGCGGAAAGCGAGCCCATAGGGGGGCTTTGGGCGCGGGGCTTGCGGTGTGGGGTTTGTGTGATAGCGGCCCTATGCTGCGGGAAGACGGGTTTGACAGATCTTCCCCTTGGAAAATCTTGTAGGCGGCGTGAACTCGGGGTTTGGAGCGGCTCAGGGCGGTATAGCCCCGATTAGCCGGACGCAGGGGGCCGGAGAGCGGGGGAAACGGCGGAAAACCGGGGGGCGCGGCCCCGTTTCCGCCTACGGGGTCTGTCCCTGTGCTCCGCCCCAGCCCCAAGCGCCGCCTCAGCTCCCACATCCGTCGGCGCCTCCCCCTCCAGTATCGCCGACCAATACCGGTCCCCCCACATATGCCCCGTCCGCCCCGACAGCGCGGAGTACCGCTGAGCGAAGGTCTGTTTCAGCCACTGCATGATGGCTGGAAGCTCCAGCCCGTCTTCCGGCTTGATATAGAACCTAAGCTGGTCCGCGCCAAACCGGAGGCCCCGGACCTGGAAAGCGAAGCGGAGCGTGGTTTCCCTGAAAACCCCGGAAAAGAGAGCGGCGGCCCCGGACAGGCTGAGGATCTGCTCCCGGTTGTTGATTTGGGAGCGGATCTCATACCACACCCCCTGTGCTAATATACGTTTCTGTCTCATATCCCCTATACGGGGGCGAAACGTTGTTTTGCTTTAGTCGGAGTGAAAAAAATCATCAAAAAACTACGGAACAAGGACAGGGCGCCTTTCGCCGGCAAGCAATCTTTTGCGGGTCAAGTTTAGCGTAACAGGAGGGCTTTGTTTTAAGCAATCGAAAACGCTACTCTTCTACGATGCTGGCTAGTATCCTGGCTAGGGACTGGTCCACGGCTTGATGAATGAGGGTGGAAAAAATATCAAGGTATTTCAAGGTGTCACTGTCTTCTTTAGAACCGGTCTCGGCGGGTTTCAGAAGTTCGTATACGTCAACTTCCAGCACGTTCGCAATATTTATCAGGGTATCCATATAGGGCCACTTGTTGCCCCGCTCAATGTCGCTCAGGAAGGGAATGGAGATTCCGGCTTTTTCTGCCAACGCAGCCTGGGACATGGCCCTCAGTCCACGGTACAATTTGAGGTTCTTGGCCAAAATAGCTCGTACTTCCTTTACCTCCATGCTATCAATCCTCACAGATGAATGGCCTGCCATTCTGTAAATAGTATCTTATGAGCTTGACAAACATACAAACATCATAGAGAATGGTATTCTATAATTCATTGAGAATTATTAGCTTGTTCCGAAAACTCAAGTTCAGGAACTGCCGCCTATTGCTTCCCTTATATAAAGGGGGCGTATGTTGTTTTCCGAACCAGGCAGGGGACCTTATCCGGGGCCTTAGCCCTGGTTCAAAAGGAGTGTTTTATGAAAATTTCCGGGAAAAACAAAGAGGCGCCGGCGCTGCCGGTCATCGTGCTGGCCGCCATTGTTACGGCGGCTCTGTTTTCAGCCTGCGCGTCGGCGCCGGCAGGGGGCTCCCGGCCGGACTGGGTACTGAACCCTCCGGAGGATGCGGACACTATCTACGGTATCGGCGCCATGACATCGGCGAATGAGTCCGTGGGCTGGAAAGCCGCGGAAAACCGGGCGCGCGCTTCTATCTCGTACCAACTCGACGCTTTGGTGGAAGGCATGCAGACCGATTACCAGACCCAAATCGGCGCCGCTGACATTACCGAGGTGCAGGAAGTTTTTGAAGATATCAACCGCCAGCTTACCTCCAACGCTATAGGCGGAGCCAAAATCGTCAAACGGGGGGTAGCGGGGAGGGATACCTATTACGCGCTGGCCTCCTACTCCACGGCGGCGGTAAAGGCCGATGTGCAAAACCAGCTTGAAGCGGCGGCCCTCAAAGGGGTAAAGATGAATTCCCAGGCAGCGCTCGAATCGCTGGACGCAAATTTGGCCAAAAAATCCAAGCCCGTCATCGTGGATAAGGATTAAGTCCCGCCACAGGCCCCGAAACGCTTCGCCGAAAACGAAACTCTTCCGGGGTCGAAAGCGTGGCTTTCAAATTTATAGAATGAATATGATAAAGCGATTTTTGTATATGCTCTCCTGCCTTGGGGCGGTTTCCTGTGCCGCTTCGGCAGCGCGGGAAACCTATGTGCCGCCAACCCTGGAACTGATCGGCGCCACCCCGGCCCAGCGGCCCGCATGGGTGGATGAAACCCCAAAAAGCCCCAGCCTCATCTATTTTGTCGGCATGGCCGAGCGCGGCGACGAGGCGGAGGCCCGCGAAGCCGCCCGCAGGAACGGCGCCGCCCAAGCCGCCGGTTTCTACGGCAGCCTGATTCAGGGAGAGTCTGTGGAACACACGGTGTGGAGCGCGTCATCCGGCAAAACCCTCCAGGATTACATCAACATTGACGACACCCTGTCCAGTTATATCAACACAACCATAGCCGAGGTGAGCGATGCCGCGTACTACACCGAATATTACCGCAGCCGCACGAACCAAAGGTCATTCAAGGTGTGGGCGCTCTGTCAAATTTCCCGCGCCAAGGCGGAGGCGGATATTGCCAACTTTGCGCGGAATATCTCCGAACCTTACGGCAACCTCCTTTCCGGTATGCCCACCGTGCAGGCGGCGCTGACCATCTACGGCACGATCCTTGCGGCGCTGGACGCTAACCCCCTGCACAAGGCCGTGGCGTACTACGGTAGCGAAGCAAAACGGGTAAACCTCTTTCATTACCTTGAAGTGGAGACACAGAAGCTGGTCGCAAGCATTACCGTTGAGCCCATTCCGGCAATCACCATAATGAAAAACGACAGCGTTGTTGTCAGCGCCGTCATCACATCAAGCGTGATGGATCTGGGCCCGCTTGAGTGCAGCCTGGAGATATACGGAGCAGACGCAAAAACGCCGGTGGCGCGTTCTTCGGCAACGAGCGTGAGGTCAGCACTCCTGTTCAGGATAGACGCCCACAGGCTTCCGTTGGGCAGCTACACCGCCGGGATTAAGGCTCTGGGAAAATACCCTGTGGGACAGGCGTCGATTGAGGTAACGCCGGTTCAGGCGGCGCTGCAATTCATGGGAAATAGTATAGAAGAAAACGAACGCGGCGTGCTGCGCCGGAGCGTGGAACAGGCTTTGCAGCAGTACGGAGCCCCGGCGCAGATTGCTGATACGGCGGACCGTTACGCAGTGGCGATCACCCTGGAGGCGGCTCAACAAAGCTCTCTTCTGGTGGCGGGGACAGTGGAGCTTTCATTTACACTGGACGGAAAAAGCCTGGTCACATCGGGACGGAAGCACATTTCCGAAACGAATCAGGGCCGGTTTGCCGCCAAAGCGGCGGAGCATATCCGCGGGTATGAAGAGTTTTTTAGAGAGGTCGGCAAAAGCCTGGATCAATAAGGACCCGGCAAGCCATAAGGAACTGTACAGTTCCCAAGCGGTGTTTGCCGCCACATAAAATTGGCCGAATACATACCGGTCCGCCACCTATGAATTGGAACAAATTCACCGTTAAGGAGGATTATATGAAAAGACTTTTGTGCATCCTGACCCTGGCGCTGATTCCGGGATTTGTCATACAAGCCCAGCGCATGGCCAAAAAGGAAAGCCTCGCGCTGCTGCCTTTTACCGGCGGGGCGGAGGGGGACGGCGAGTATATTGTGTCCGAATTTGCCCGGCAGCCGGCGCTGCGGAACGCCTTTAACAAGGTAACGCTGGTAACGCCGACCACAGAGGCGGTGATGCAGTTTGAGCATAAGTTTCAGCGGGATTCGGGGATGACCGACGCGGACAGCATCCTGGAGCTCGGCAAGAAACTCAACGCCGCCTATGTCATTGCCGGCTATATCACCCGGCTGGGATCGCAAAACCTGGTGTTGGTGAGCATCCTCGACGTGGTGCGCCTGCAGCAGGTGGCCGGGGATTACCGGACCTACCGGAACATCGAGGAGGTGGACACCATCATTCCGGATATCGCGGCCAAACTGGCGGAGCTGTTACAGCGGGACACCGCGGATCTTCCCGGTCTTTCGGTGCCGCCCTTTGAAATATCTACGGGGGTCAACGAGAACGACAGCCAGGTATTGGCCCAGATCCTGGCCTGCGAACTGGCCAACGGCGACAGGTACGCCGTGCTGCCCCGCACCGACACCCTGGAAAAGGTCATGGAAGAGCACAAGCGGCAGCGATCCGGCGAGACGGATCAGGAACGGGTTAAACGGCTTGGCGCGGGGCGGAACGCCCAGTTTGTGCTGTCGGGAGCGGTGGCCCGGCTTGGGCAGCTCAACAAATTCGGCACAGACATATTGAACATTGAGGACGGCAGCTTTATAGACGGCTATTCGGAACAGTACAACGATTTTGCCGAGGGCATAGACCTGATGCCCAAGCTGGCGGCAAACCTGAACGGGGCAGCCTCCGCAATAACGGCGCAGCCGGCTCCAGCCGCAAACCCCGCTCCCGTGGTCAATCTGATACACATTGACAGACCCCGGCAATCCGGGGATTTTTCCGGCGGCAGGCGTTTTGGCGCGGGGGTCCTCAATCTGGCTTTGGGGCTTGGCTCCTTCACTATGGGCGATTGGGGCGGCGGCCTGATCGTGCTGGGCGGCTATGGCGCTGCCGCCGGGCTTATCGTATTTGAGCTTTCCCTTGCCTACGACGACGATCTTGCGGGCTACCCCGGCGCAGTCGGCCTGGCAGTGGCCGGCGCCACCGTGATCTACGGCTTTATCGCTCCCCTGGTCTATCACCGTTCCCCAAAGGCGGCGGCGGCGTTGGAGAGGCTCAGCTTTACCGTGCTTCCCGGCGAAACCGGCACAGCAAGCGTATCCTATAGTTGGAAGTTTTAGACAAAGGAGTCCGCAATGAAAACAAACCGACAAAGCCCATTGCCCCGCAAGCTGCCGGCAATTTTGCTGACAATTCTACTGCTTGCGGGATGCAAGGATCTGTTCCACCCCGAGGGTTCATCGGAATCAGAGAACAATTTCAGCGGGTCCGCACCTTCGGCGCCTTCGTCAATTTCCGGGTCTGCACAGTCATCAAACAGCATCAGGGTAAGCTGGAGCACAGTGTCCGGCGCAACCGGATATCGTGTATACCGATCAAGCAGTTCTTCGGGCATATATTCACAAACAAGCGAAGTATATACTACCTCCCATACGGATACCGGCCTGTCGCCAAACACTACCTACTATTACAAAGTGTCCGCCTATAACAGCTATGGGGAAAGCGCCCTGTCATACTACTACACCACGGCGACAACGCATCAATCCAACGATCTGCCAAACACCCCATCGGCGCCTTCGTCAGTTTCCGCGTCAGCGCAGTCCTCAAGCAGCATCACGGTGAGTTGGAGCACAGTGTCCGGCGCAAGCGGATATCGTGTATACCGATCAAGCAGTTCTTCGGGCACATATTCACAAACAGGCGAGGTATACACTACCTCCCATACGGACACCGGTCTGTCGCCAAACACTACCTATTACTATAAAGTATCCGCCTACAACAGCGGCGGCGAAAGCGCCCGGTCAAGCTACGCCTCAGCAACTACACATCAGGATGCAAACTCCACTGCTCCTTCTTTCGGAACATCCCTTGAACTGGGTCAAACGGCGCAGAATAACATAAATACAACGCCACAGTACTACTATTTCTTAGCGACATCAGGACGGAGCTATACGATCTATTGGTATGATTGGGACAGCAATAGCGAAAACGGCGATATTGCTGTGTCTGCGTACTGGTACAATGATGGAACTTCTATATTTTCTTCGACTGACATTGGTTATAGCGGAAAGTCATTTACCGCGTACGGAACCGGTTACGTTATGCTGGAAGTTACCCAAGTTGTTAGCACGCGGTCAGGGCCCTACCAAATCCTTTACCGCTAAGGAGGATATTGTAAAACCAAAAAACAAGCGGCGATAAGAAACGAAAAGTCAGCGGACAGCCACAGGGCTGCGCCCCCCCTATGGGCCCGGTTGGGTGTGCGGGGCTGCGCCGAAACTATGTCTGGAGGGCCTGTCCGGGGAAGCGCCTGCCGCCCGCCCGGTCGCTGCGCGCCAATGCGGGCGGCCCGCGCGTCCCCGGCCCCCC
>JAIROB010000244.1 GCA_031257695.1 Treponema sp.
CTATGGCTGTTCCATTCAGTTTAATGCCATCAGAACCAAGATTCGCGTTGGAGGAGCCGAACGCGTTCCAGGTCAGGGTTTTGGTACCGCTCTCGACCCAGGTATCGGTGGTAAGCCCGCCCCGGACATTGATAGCCTGGACCAGCCGGGACACCTTGGTGGGGCTGACGGCAGGGCCTCGGAAAAATTCTATCTTGACCACATAATTCCCCCAGGGGAGATTGGAATACCCTAAGGGGATGATTTTAGGAGAGGTCCCGGAAAAATCCGTCCAATCCGGCCCGGAACCGTAGCCGGTTTTCCTATACTTCGCTGTGCCATATGGAGTAGCTCCCCCTGTATAGTTCGCAAGGCTGCTATAGAGGCTTAGCTCCGCCAGGGTAATCTCGTCGTTCCCGCTGCCGGGATCAAAACTGACTTCAAGATCGACATTCCCGGTTCCCTCCTCCAACAGGCGCAGGGTTACGTTGACGGGGGTTCCGCCAAGATCGCCCGCCGTAAGGGTATGGCTCCCCTTGGCGTTTTTTACATTGGCGCTGTCAAGACTTTCAACCGTTACTGTATCCCCCACCGCGGGGGCAGCCGTCAGTTGAACGAGGTATGGCCCCCCCGTTCCCGTGGGAAGGGTAGAGCTGCCCTTGCCGCTAATGCTGATGGTGTATTTATCAGATACCGGAGCGGAAGGCAGGGCCGTCCTGCCAGGCGGAGACTCGCCCGTAATTTGAACCGCTAGAACGTGAGACCCCCATGTCGTCTCCTGGGACGACATGGGATCGAAACACCCGGCGTAAAAAACCGCCGCGAAAACGACCAGGAGACCAAAAATTCTACTCCTTCCATTCAAACCATTCACCTCGCTTTTAACCCTCATTTTCCCATCCTTAATTAACTCTATCAATTATCGACAGTCAGCCCAAAGGATCCTGAATAATTAGCGCCGCCTACCGTGGCGATCACGTTGACATTGTAGAAGCCCGGATTCAACGGAGCGCTAAAGCTATTTGTGGCATGGGTCGCAGTTGCCGGGCCGTTTATGTCGACATACCAACTATCAGGCGTTACACCCCCGATTATCGTAATGGCAATGGTAGTGGAAGCGGCCACAGGCGACACCGGTATGCCCTCAAAGTTGAGAGCCGCCAAACCCTCGACGAGTATGCCGCCGATAGTGATCCCCGGAGCCGTATTCACCGTTACGGTGAAGATCCTGGTCGTGCCGTCCGTCGCGGTTACCCTGTAGGTCCTGGCGCCGGAATAGTCCGCCGGCGCGGCCGGATCCGGGTCGATCGAGGCTCCGGTATAGTCCACGGTCGCGGTCAGGCCCTTTAGATCCGTCCCATAGGGCAGGGTGACCGTGATGGCGTCCCCGCTTATGCTCCCCGATCCGTTTTCAACCCCGGCGCCCACCCCGTATTGTTTCCCGTCAATGGCAAAGTAGAAGGCGTTTATCTCCTTCCGGTCGTTTGAAACATACACATCAAAGCTCTTGGTAAGGGCCTCTCCGGTGGAGCTCTTGTCCGCCGGAACCCGCAGGGTCGCGGTTACCTTGACCTCCCCTTCGTGCAAGAAAAGGGGATCCACCGAATAATCCTCCGGTTTCAGGACAATGGCCGTGCCCAGGCTGTCGGTTCCCGCCACCGCTGTGATGGCTTCGGTTTTAATGATGCCGCTTATGTCCTTCCCGGTTTCGAGCAAAAATCCGTAGGCAAAGCTGATGTCTCCCAGGCTGGCGATGTTTGCCGTCCCCGCCCGCACCGTATAGGTCTTGGGAACGCCCTCCGCCGCGGTCACCGTATACACCACCGGATTGGCATAGCTTGCCGGCAGCCCGGGATCAGGGCTTATCGAGTCCCCGGTATAGAGCGTCTTCGCGCTCAGGCTGCTTATGTCCGTTCCGTAAGGAAGGCTTATCGTAATGGCGGTGTCGATCATAGCGCCGCTTCCGGGCACAACCCCGGGGCCAATCCCGTAGTTCTTTGCGTCAAGGACAAAATAGAAGCTCTCTATCCCGGTTTCCGAAGCCAGGGACCGGCGCACGACCAGGGCATAGCCCTGGGTGGCGGCGCTTGGGGCGGTTATTTTGGCATAAAAATGATTATCCCCCACCGCAAGCTCAAGGTTCTGCTCCAGCGTATGCTTTCCCGTTCCCAACAAGCGGCCCGAATCGTCCGCGCCGGCATAGAATTCAATTGCCGCCTCCGGATGTTCCGTCGTCCCCCCCAGGGCAATGGTTGAGCGGGAATAGGGAACATTCACCTGAAAGGCATCCTGGGCCGGATCAAAGGCCGGGATGTTTGCCCCGTCCAGGGTAAGATCCCGCAGCTTCGTTTCAAAGGACACACATCGTATCCGCAGCGGAAATGAAGGGAAATCCCGGAGACCGTCCGGGCTTTGCATGGCAAGGATCAGCTCGTAATCGCTCCCCTCAGCCGCCCCGGCAATATGCGCTTCAATTTCCGTCTGGCCGATTTGCCGGGCGAAGCTGCCTGTTCCGCTGGGCGCCCCCAAAAGTTCCAGCCGGACAGTGAAATTTCGGGGATTGAGAAGCCGCGCCTCTAGTACCGCGGGCTCGCCGGGGGGGATGAGGATCGTTTCGCCATCCGTGGCGTAGGGGGTTTTTACCGTAAGCCCGGTGACCCGCACGATTTCGGTATTGTCCAAAAAGTGGTCAACCAGGGAATAATTAAAGAGATCGCAGCCTCCGGTGATAATTGCCGGAAGGAGAACAAGAAAAAATTTAAAAAAACGATAAAAATCGTTACAGAGAGCTTTCAAGATACTTATGATCATATCAGATCCATTATAACGCCAAATGAAACAAAAACAAGACGCCGTCCCCAACAGCCCCTTGGGCGCGCGGGGTCTGTCCCGGTCCGCTTTCCCCCTAGTTTTGCCTCCTCCCCTTATGATACCCTTGGCCCATGAATGTGGTCGTTATCGGCGCCCAGTGGGGCGATGAGGGAAAGGGTAAGATCGTGGATTATCTGGCCAATGAAGCCCAGATAATCGTCCGTTTTTCCGGCGGGGCCAATGCGGGGCACACCATAGTTATCGGCGCGGAGGAATACGCCCTCCACCTGATTCCTTCGGGGATTCTCTACCCCGACAAGATGGTGATCCTCGGCGCGGGGATGGTGATTGATCCGGTGGCCCTCTTTAACGAGCTTGCAATGCTCCGGGAGCGGGGCATCGACACCACCGGGCGGGTTCTCATTTCCGACCGCGCCCACATTGTGCTGCCCCGGTACATTCGGATTGACCAGGAACGGGACGCGGCCCGGAAAAAACCCATCGGCACCACCGGCAGGGGCATTGGGATTACCTATTCCATGAAAAGCGACCGGGACGGCATACGGATAGCCGATCTGGACTGGCAGGAAAAGTTGGACGGGCTGGACGCCGCGGA
>JAIROB010000170.1 GCA_031257695.1 Treponema sp.
AATATACCAATGCTATTTTCATAGCCAAAGCAATTAGCCCGCTGCGCCCTGCTCTTTGCCTTATTTATGGCGATACGAAACGTCCGAAAAATTCTTCAACCACCTCTTGTACTTTGTCATTGGGGGTTCCCGCTTTGACCGCGGTGGGAAGATTGGCCGCCGCGATAAGGGCGTCAAAACCCGCAGCCCCGTAACGGAAATGGAAATGAACCGGTCCTTCGGGATCGTCCTGGCCGGGAAGGGTGGCGATCAAATATTTGTATTTGTCGTTTCGATCCGACTCAAAGGCATACCAAACCCCCATGCCGGGCTCGATTTTCCGCTTAAACGCGTAGCGTATTGCCGTAGCCTGGCCCCCGGCATTTTGGGCGGCGTAGAGGGTAAGGGTGTCGCCGTCAATCTTAAGGGACGCAAAATCCGTTGCCAGGAATTCGGCAAGATCGGACTTGGCCGCGGCTTTGTCCGCAAAAATTCCCGCAAAGGACGGCTCATTCAGGTAACTCCCCAGGGAGTTATAGGCGCCGTTCCATTTTGCCAGTTCCGGCTCTGTGGCGCCCCGGGTGGTCTGGCAGCCTGAAAACACGAAGGGCAAGGACAACGCTATTGCCATGATGCGCGCATACCTTTTCATATAATCCTCCTGAAATATATTATTAGAATAAACTAACTATGATAGGTTATACTAACATTATGGCGCTGTCAAGGGGAACAATACTTTGTACAGTAATTCCGAATTCAAAATCCCAAAACCAAAAAGACCGGCGCCCCAATCGGAATTGCCGCCAAAAAACGCGGAGGGCATGGTAAAAAAGGTCAAATATCCTCCGCTTATGTCCGGCAAGCCCTTCAATAGCCGTCCGGTATTTGACCATTTTTTGAATTCGGAATTACTGTGCTTTGTAAAAAATCCGGCAATTTTACTTTTGAATTTTTGGCGCATCCTCCCGCAAGCGGGCTAAACTTGATCCGGCAAAAATTGCCTGCCGGCAAAGGTCCGTCACTCTCTTTTCCGGGGAATCACGCCCCGCTCCGCTTTCCAGGTCCGGAAAAGCAGACAGTCCCCGCTACTTGCCTTTTTGGGGAGACGGGGGGTTCATCCGCTCAAGGTCCTCTACGGTGTACCCCCGTTTCAGCAGATCCAGGGCCTTTTGCCAGCCGGTTTTCTCACCCCGGGCTTCTCCCCGGGCTTCTCCTTCGGCTCTCCATTTGGCGGCCCAGCCCATTTCTTCCACCCATTGGTCAAAGGCTGCTACCTCGTCAGACATGGCTACTACCTCCTGTATGGCCCTTAAATTCGCCGTCACCAGGGCATATAAATAGGCTCTTAACCCGGTTCCCAGCCCCCGTTTCCGGCTCTCCTTTAATATACTCCCCGCCGCCGCCGGGTTCAAGTCTTTTGCCAACCCCTTCAGCCACAGGTTCTCCTCAAAGGACAGCTTCCCGCTCTCTATTATCTGGATCGCCAGCGGGTACCCCGTGATCTGATATATCCCCGGAGCCGTTTCGTTTACCCCGCCCCGCCCTTCCCCTATATGCTTCAACAGTTCCCGGGGATGCCGGGTTTCAACAATGCTGACGGTCAGGTCCTCCGGCGCGGCATTGTTCAGGGCGGCGTAGAGAAAGGCATAGCTCAGGACCATGTAGAAGTCAGAGACGGAGAAATAGTCGTCGGGGCTCTTGTACTCCAGGATGTTGATCCGCCGGAATATCCGGGCGATGTTCTTGTCGATGACCAGGTCCGGGGCTTTCTTGACGATAACCACGTCTATTTTCAAGGGCTCCGAAGTGAGCTGGTATTCGGGGATGAATTCAAGGGAGTCCTGCCAGGGCTCCAGTTCGAGCATGACGGCCTGGACAAAGGCGGGGTGCCAGGGGATGGAAGAAGCGGCGGTTTCTGCCATGGGGGTCTCCTTACCGGACCACCGCTTCGGTAACCGCCAGGCCCTCGACGTTGTAGGCCCGGTTGTGGTTGTAGGGGTCCAGGATGCGCTGACCCCGGTGAAAAAATACGTAGTGGTAGGTTCCCGGAGGGAGGGGGAGGGTGAGGGCGTAGAATCCCGGAGCGGTCTCCCGCAGTTCGTACATAAAGGGGTCCCAGCCGTTAAATGAGCCGGCCACGGTGACGGTCTCACCGGAAGGCGCCTGGTAGTTGAAGGTAAGGGTCCCGGGGGGGCCGTCAAACGCGGCGGGGGGTTTCCTGATTTCCGGTATCCTTATGGCGGACCGGACTATGCCGGATTTCTGATCTATCCGGTAGCGGGGATTCAGGGGGTCTGTGGTCCACAGGCCGTCGATAACCAGACGGTATTCCAGTTCCCGAATCTCCGGCGGAACCGTATAGGCATAAAACAGTATCCCCGAGTCCCGGTACTGATCCTCAATGTTTTTGCTCCGCTCTTCCTTCACTGTCAATACGTCCTTGGCTTTCAGCAATTGCCGGAACCAATAGACCCGGGCAAAACCTTCGTGGGCAAAGGAAACGCCCACCCGCCGGTGCGCGGAGGGGGCGGTAAAAATCACCCCGTCCTCAAAAACCTCCGGCCCCGCGGGTTCCCGGATACTCAACAGGTGGTTGATAAATTGGTAAGATTCCGTATCTATAGCTCCCAGAGCGCCGATAATTGCAGTAAGGAGCATCAGAATCATGATCTTTCTCATGCCTTGTTTACAATTATCGGACGATGCTTCAATATCTTAATCAAGAGGGAAACCGCTGTTTATTCAAAGTCCGGTTGAGCGTGAATGCCGTCATTAGAGCAACTTAAAAATTTTAAAGCCTCTTTTGGCGGCATCGCCGGCGAGCCCGCGACGCTGTCCCAACTGAATCTCCCCCCGGATGATCTGCCCCTGCCGGACTCCGAGCCGGTTGCGCTCCCCCCCTCCGAAGAGCCGCCTCCTCCCCGGTCCCCTGAAACCGCGGCGCGGGAAACGCCCCGTGAAGCCGTTCCCCAACCCGGCGCACAGGATCCGGCGGGGGAGGGCGGGCCGCCGCCCCTTTCAGAGCCGGACGATCTGGGGCTGGGCTTTGACTTTGCCGATCTGCTGGGGGGCGGCCCCGCAAACCTGCCCTCTCCTCCGGCTGCCGAGGCGGCCATTGAAGAGGCGTTTTCCGGCCCGGCGCCGGAAACAAACGGGGGCGGGGCGCCTCTTCAGGAAGGGCCGGATGTTTCGGAGCCGGACTTTGACGGGACCCTTGCCGTCCCCGGGGAAGCGGGAGACGGGGAGGCTCCTTTTTCCGCGGACGGTATAAGCCTGGAAGACTTTAGCCCGGAGGACGGGTTTGCCGGGTTCGACGGCGCCGGTGTGGACGGACCCGGGTTCGACGGACCCGGTATGGACGGCGCCGCGGCGGACCTTTCCGCGGATGATGCTTTCGGGCCGGACGCGGGTTTGGATTCCCTGGATTTCCCCGATTTTGACAGCGCCGCCGAAGACGCCGCGGACCTGTCCGGCTTTAGCGGCATAGGCTTGGACGCCGCTCAGGATGCCCCGGATTCCCCCGGTTTCGGCGAGGACGTTCCGGCTCCGGGGGACGAATTTGCCGGGACAGACGATACGGAGGCTTTCCCGGATCCGGGCGAAGACGCTCTAAACATAGCGGACCTGCCCGACTTTAGCGACATAGCCCTGGACGCCGGGCCGGAGTTCGAGGGCTCTCCCGCTGAGGCGGAGGATCCCGACGCCATGGCGGGCCTGCTGGACGGGTTTGCCGATGCTATCGAGTCCGGCCGCGCCGCCGGGGACGAAACCGGGGAAACGGACTTTGGGGCCGCTTTTCCCGATATGATCGACATGGCCGGCGGCGGCGATTCCCCGGAGGGCTCTTCGCCGGAAGGAGCGGGAGCCGCGGACCCCTTCGACAGCTTCAGCCCCGACGGCGGGGAGGCCGGGTTTAGCGGAGGCGAAGCAAGCGCGGCCGCGCCCGCGGCGGAGGCGGATTTCGCCCTGCCGGGCATTGACGATCTCTTCGGCGGGAACCCCCCTAAGATCGCCGGCATGGCGGCCTCCCCCGCGGCCGGAACCGCGGAAACGGCCGCGCCGGAGGACACGGTCGAGGAAATCCGCCTGGATGAATATGAGTTAAGCCAGCTCAGGGACACCCTCTCCGGCTACCCCCTCAATTTACGGATCGCCATTGAAGAAATAATCGCCGAGCAGGCCGTCGCGCCCAATCTTATGTCATCCCTGATCAGGCTCCTGACCCGGAACGGCTCCCCCAGGGAAGCGGCAGCTCTGGCGGCGAAAATACTGGGCAAACCGGTCCCTGTCCCCAGGGGCTTTGAAAAGAAAACCGGCGAGGATCTGGAAGCGGAACAGGCCAGCTTCCGCTATATCTTTGTCCACAGGATTTTGCCGACCCTGCGGCTGTCCCTGTTTATCGCCCTGTTGACGGCTTCCGTGTTTTATCTGGGCTACCAATTCGTCTATACCCCTGCCCGCGCCAATTCGATATACAAACAGGGCCATGAACTCATCCCCAGGGGGAACTATGCCCAGGCAAACGAGCGCTTTAACCGCGCCTTCCGGCTCCACCGGCAGAAGGACTGGTTCTACCGGTACGCCGAAGCGTTCAGGGACGAGCGGCAGTATATCTACGCGGAGGAAAAGTACGATCAGCTCTTGGATCATTTTCCCAGGGATAAGAAGGGCGCCCTGGATTATGCGGCCATGGAAACTAACTATTTGCGGAACTACCCCAAGGCGGATCGCATCCTCCGCCGCAACCTGCTGGAGTATTCCATTGACGACAGGGAAGGGCTCATGGCCCTGGGCGACAACAACCTGCTGTGGGGGGAGATCGAGCCCTCCCGCTATGAGGATGCCCGTAGTTCCTATGCCCGGCTTTTGGAAGTATACGGATGGCAGGACCCCATCGTTGAACGGATGATGAAGTATTTCATCCGGGTCGATAACCTGGGGGAGGTCCTCCCCTTGCAGCAGTACTTTATGACCGATCCCGACAGGCGCCGCATCGCCCCGTCCACCCTTGCCGAATTGGGCGGCTACCTGTTGGACAAGCGGTTTGAGGAAGTCCGGGGCGTGCCCGACGAACACATAGGCCGGATTGAGGGCATCCGGGATGTCCTGCTCCGGGCCGTGCGGGCTGCCCCCCGCCTGCCGGAGGCGCACTACCACCTGGCCCGGTACTACGCCCGGTTCGGCAGCGCCCTGGAGGAACGGCAGACCCTGGAAATAGCCGCCCGCGCCTTTGACACCGCGGCGGAGGAGTCCGCCCGGCGCGCCGGATACCGCCTGAACACCCAGCGCCGTCTTGGGGAGATACTCATCAACAGCCGGGAATTTTTCGCCGCGGAAGAACAGCTCGTCAAGGGCGCCGCCCTCTATGAGGATGCCCTGGACCGGCGCGTCCTGACCCGTTCCCCGGAATTCGGCAGGATCTACGCTGATTTGGGGGATCTGGAGTACTTCGCCAAGTCGGGGAATATGCCCCAGGCCCTGGAATACTACCTGCGGTCCGAGCTGAACGGCTGGGCGCCACCGGAAATCCAGTACCGCATGGGAGCCGCCCACTACCAGCAGGAACAGTGGAGCCCCGCGCTGGACAGGTTCTTCGCGGTTTCCTCGGAGGTCCCCGCGAACCGCCGGCTCCTCAACGCCCTGGGAAACGTCTCCTACCTGCGGGGCGACTACTTCAACGCCCAGGGCTACTACACCCGCCTCATGGATATGCTGGACGCCGAGCGCGCCCGGTTCCCCATGCTCATGCCCAACGACCGCCCGGAACACCTGGAACTCGCGGAACGGATGATGACGGTCCGAAACAACCTGGCGGTGACCCTGGAAGCCCTGACCAATGCCACCGGCAACCGCGGCTACCGCTCCCGCGCCCTGGGCCTCTACGCGGAATCCTCCCGCGCCTGGGACTCCCTGACCCGCAA
>JAIROB010000157.1 GCA_031257695.1 Treponema sp.
TGTCCATGCCCCCCACAAAGCCGACAATGCCGGTCTTGCTCATCGCCGCGGCCAGGACCCCGGCGAGGTAGGAGCCCTCGTTTTGTTTGTATTCAATAGAATAGATGTTTTTGAAAAGATTGCCGGTGTCCGAGACATAGTCCATGGATGTGTCGTACTCGATGATCTTCTGGTCGGGATAATCCCGCACAACCTTGGCGACCAGCTCCTGCATCTGCCAGGTGCCGCAAATTACAATGTCGTGCTTTTCATCGCAGAGATCCCGCAGCGCGGGCTCCCACTTTGAATCGTCATAGCCGACTTCCACCACCTTGATCGCGCAGCCAAGCCTTTCTTTGATCATGGCAAGGCCGTTGTTGGCGGAATCGTGGAAGGATTTATCCCCCAGGGTGCCGTTAATGAGCAGCGCCACCTTTAGCGCCCCGCTGCCTGTCGAAGAGCCGCTGTCCCTGCTCCCCCCCGCGCTCAGCATTGCCAGGGGCAGGCAGAGCAGCAAAACTGTCAGAAATCTTTTCATAGTATCCTCCTCTCCTCAAAAAATATACAACAAACCCTTTACGGGTATTATTGTTTCAGTAAAGCTGCGGCTGCCACGGTTTGATCCGTAAGAAATTTGAGGGTACTATGCTCCAGCTTCCCCCGCATATAGGTCTGAACCGTTTCCCCCAGGAACCACCGTTCATGGATGGCGGAACAGCCTTGCTGCGCACCCAGCGCCGCGGCGATCTGGGCGGCGTTACAGTCCACGTCCTGGCCGCAGAGGGCGATGCAGCGCATGGTCTCGTCAAAATCGCCGTTGCCGAACCAGAGCGCCACCACCTCCGCGGCTGCGTTGGGGTAGGCGTGGATCCAGTTGTACTGTTTGAACCGCTCCTCGCAGGCGGCCCAGGCAGCCTCAAAGTCCGCGGCCTCAGCCTGCTGCCGGGCAAAGTGTATCGCCGCGTAGTACTCGCTGTCCGCGGGGATCAGGGCGATGGCCCGGTCAAGGCAGCGGCGCATATCGCTTTCAATGAAGGCAAGGGAAACCAGCAGGGCGTTAAACACTTCCCCCAGGACGCCGTTCCCCGTATGGGAGATCGTCCCGTCAAGCCAGGCCAGCCGCGCCGCCTCCCTGGGGTTGCCCGGCGCCACCTGGCCGCAAATGGCCCCCCGCATCTGGGCGCCTATCCATTCCCGGTAGGGATTTCTCCAGGAACCGCTTGCGGGAAAGGAAAAAAGATCCCCGGTCCACAGGTCAATAGCATCGGAACAGGGATCCGGAGGATAGATCCCCCGGCGCAGATTATCCAGCGCTATCTGCTCGGCGGACCAGCCCGCGGGGATCAGGGCCAGCCACTGATCGGCAATGTCGGCGGAACCGAGCAGGCGGCCCTTTTGAACGCACGCGGTAAGAAACGCTATTTCAAAGGTAATATCGTCATTATACGTGTTGGGTTTCCGTACATAGCCCCGGATATCGCCGAACTGCTTTCGCAGTTGGGCCGTGGTGTAGCCCTCCAGGGCGGTGCCCAGGGCGCCCCCGGCGATGCGGCCCGCCCAGGCGGCCCGGGTGCGGTCATAAAAGTCATCGCTCCGCGCATCCACCGGGACAGACGGCGGCAGGGAAACCGCCCGTTCGTACTTCCCGAAGGTTCGGTAGGCTGTATACTCCCAGTAGGGAGAGCGGGGATTCAGGGGCAGAGTCTCCAGGCAGTTCCAGAGCCGGGCGGTGATGATATGCAGCTTTTGAATATCCCCCGCCTCAAGAGCCCTGAGCCCCTCCTCCAGGAGCCGTTCCGCGTCGTCCACCTGGCGGCCCATGTTTTCCATGGACTGAACCGCGCCGGCGATCAGGCTCTCCGGCGCGGCGGAACCGGGGACAGAGCTGGACCACCGGGCTTTAAGCAGCGCGTCCGCGCTTTTTCCAAGCTCCCGCATCATGTCCCAGGACTGATCCTCCTCGGACAGTACCTGGGGAATGGCCGTCTGTGTCATGGTATGAATGTATTCCCAAGCTTTCATTGTTACCTATTGTAACCTCTTTTCGGGATTAAAAAAAGGCAATTTTTAAAGAATTGTGGAAAATTCGTTAGAGAGGGCAAATTGCCGCGGGAATTGTGTTATACTGGCGTAGCAGGAGGGTGTTTGTGAAAATTCTGGTTTTCGGATCGCTGAATATTGATTTGATTTTTCCGGTGGACCATATCGTGAGGCCGGGGGAGACCGTCGGCAGCGCCGCTCCGATTAAAAGCGCCGGGGGCAAGGGGGCCAACCAGGCCGCGGCGCTCGCCAAGGCGGGGATGGATGCGCGCATGGCGGGGAAGGTTGGGGAGGACGGCGAATTCCTCTTGCGGCTTCTCCGGTCCTATGGTGTAAACACCGATTGTGTGAGCCGCTATGAAGGCGCCACGGGCCAGGCTATTATCCAACTGGATAAAAACAAACAAAACGCCATCCTGTTGTTTTCCGGCGGCAACGGGCAAATCACCTCTGATGAAATACAACAAACCATAGGAAAATTCGGGAGGGGCGACACCATCCTTCTCCAGAACGAAGTGGTCCGCCTGGGGGAAATCATGGAAACCGCCAGCGAGCGGGGGCTGCGGATCTGCCTTAACCCGTCCCCCTGCGATGAAAGGATAGAAACACTACCTCTGCAACTGGCGGATACTTTCTTTGTGAACGAGCTTGAAGGCGCGGCCCTGGCGTCCCTGCCCGGGACAACGCCGCCGCCGCAGATCCTGGACCGCCTGGAGGAGCGCTTCCCCGCCGCGGAGATAATCCTCACCGCCGGAAAAGAGGGCGCGTATTACGGTTTCCGGGGGGCCCGTGAAAAGGGGGATATCGTTGATCTGCCCGTGGCGGACACCACCGGGGC
>JAIROB010000019.1 GCA_031257695.1 Treponema sp.
CCCCCCCCCCCCCCCCCCCCCCCCCCCCCCCCCCCCCCCGCCCCCCCCCCCCCCCCCCCCCCCCCCCCCCCCCCCCCCCCCCCCCCCCCCCCCCCCCAGCCCGCTCTTTTAAACACAAAATCCCCGCGCCACAGGCCCCTATGGGCCCCTTATGCGGCACGGGGACGCCCCGGACACAGGCGGGGGGCGGCGGAGTCTGCCTGGCCGAACTCTCTGGAATTCCCCGCGAAGCAAACCCGCAGAGCGGGGCTGCGGAAGCGGACTCTACAGGCAAGTGAGCGCCGGGCATACTCCGCCGCCCCCCGTTTTAGTTTATATGCGTCCCCGGAAACCCAACGGGCCCATAGGGGGGCTTCTATCAATTTATGCCGCAGTGTCCTATACTTTTGACAGTGTGATTCAAATATGATAGATCTGCATACCCATTCCAGGGCCTCCGACGGCGATTTAAGCCCCGCCGAGCTGATACGAAGCGCCAAAGAACGGGGGCTTACCGCCATAGCTTTGACCGATCATGACACCCTGGACGGCCTGGAGGAGGCCCGGGAGGAGGCGGTCAGACAGGGCATCGAGTTTATTCCGGGGATTGAGTTTGATGTTGACTATGAGCCGGTGACGGTCCATGGCGAATTCCACCTCCTCGGCCTGGGGCTCGCCATAATCAGCCCCGGCTTTCGGGATGCGCTGGTGGAGATACGGCGCAAACGGGAGGAGCGGAACCTGCGCCTTCTTGAACGCATCGGGGAAGAACTGGGGGTGAACATAGACTACGGGGAAGTCCGGGCTCTTTCCGGCGGCGGCGCCCTGGGGCGGCCCCATTTCGCGACCCTTCTGGTGAACCGGGGGATCGTGAAAAACCAGGAACAGGCCTTTTCCGAATACCTGGGCAAGGGACAGCCCCTGTACATAGCCAAGGAGAAGTTTGAATTTGCCCGGGCTTTGGGCATAATCCGGGAGGCCGGGGGTATTCCGGTTCTGGCCCACCCCCTGTCCCTCCATATCGCCTGGGGGCGGCTTCCGGATTTTGTCGCGGACCTGGCCGCCCAGGGGCTTGCGGGCATCGAAGCCTGGCACCCCTCCGCCAAGGTCCGGTCCTGCAGGCGCCTTGAGGCGCTGGGCAGGTCCCTGGGGCTCTACATCACCGCGGGCAGCGACTTTCACGGCAATTCCCGCCCGGACCGGAAACTGGGGATCACCGCCGGGGACTCTCCGATTGGGGAAGGTTTTCTGGAGGCGATTCCCCCCTTGCGTAACCGGGGGAAAACGCTATAATTCAAGGACAGCCATGATTATTCCGAAATGTATAGAGAGCGAGGTCACTGTGAAAAAATTACTGTTTTTTACAATTCTATTGCCCATTGTAGCGGGCCTGGCGCCCCTTGCCGCCCAGCAAGACGCTTCCTCGTCGTCATCCGGCGTGGAGGGGTCTTACGCCATTACGGTAAGCCTGGAACGGGTTTACCCCTACCGGAAGGGCTATGTGGTAAAGTACACCAGGGGCCTGGGCAAGACATCGGACGCGTATCTCCCCATTGAGTGGTTTGAGGGAACCGGCAAAAAGGGGGATCTGATTCTGATGGGCTCCGGAACCGATTGGCCCCACATGACGGTTTTCTATAAGGACGGAAAATTCAGCCATGTCCGCCTCTACGTCCGCAAGGAACGGAGTCATGAATCCTGGGGGGATGTGCCCCTCAACGTGAATATTGACGACCGGTTTGAGGGCGTGGAAGAGCTTACCCTACAGTTTTGAACTCATCCCCTGACGTACGGCAAATGCAGGAAGCCATCCGCGGGGAAAAGCTGGACGGGTGGCTTTTTTGCAACTTCCACCACCGGGACTGCCTGGCGGATGAAATACTGTGTATCAACCGAAACGACACCAACTCCCGGCTCTGGCTCTACGCGGTTCCCGCGGAAGGGGAGCCCCTGGGCATTGTCAACGCCGTGGAACCGAATATCCTGGACCGGCTTCCGGGGAACAAAACCGAATACCACGGCCGGGAGGAGCTGCTGGGGGCGCTAAAACCCCTGGGGGGCAAACGCTGGGGGGTCCATAGTTCAGACACCCTCCCGATGGTCTCCTATCTGGACCGGGGAACCGCGGCAATGCTGGAAGGCGCCGGCCTGGAACTAGCCTCCGCCGCGGGGCTCATACAGCGCTTCAAGGGGCTCCTGGACGAGGGGGGCATCGCCTCCCTGGAACGGGCCGCCGCCGCCCTCTACGACGTGGTGGACCTGACCTGGGAAACCGCCCGGAAAGCCTGGCTGGACAAAAAGCCCCTGAGCGAAGGGGATCTGCTTCTGGTTATGGGCGCCGCCATAGAAAGCCGGGGGCTTATCACGGATCATCCCCCCATCGTTGCCGCGGGGGCAAACGCCGGGAACCCCCACTATGCGGCGGAAGGGACAGGCGCGCCGGTTCGGGAGGGCGATGTGGTCCAGTTTGATCTGTGGGCCAAGGAAAAGGATCCCTTCTCCGTCTATGCGGACATTTCCTGGATCGGCGTCTTTGCCCCCGCGCCGTCGCCGGAGCAGGAAAAGGCGTTTAAGGAGCTGATCTCCGTCCGGGAAGGGGTATACGGCTATATCGCCGGCGAAGTGGCCGCGGGGCGAACCGTCTCCGGGGCCATGGCGGACGCCCATGCCCGGAACGCCCTGGAAACCCTGGGCTACGGGCCCGCGCTGAAACACCGCACCGGCCACGGCATCGACACCCAGTGCCACGGTTCGGGGGTGAACATCGACTCCTGGGAATTCCCGGATCACCGGCCCATCCTGGAGGGCTCCTGTTTTTCCCTGGAGCCGGGGATCTACTTTTCCGGCTTCGGTATGCGGACCGAAATCGACGTGTACATCAAAGACGGCAGGGCGGTAATTTCCCAGGGGGACCGCCGCCAGTTTGAACTGCTCCGCTGCGGGCCGGACAGGATCCGCTAGAGCCCCCCCCATAAAGCATAGCCGAACCCGGATTATTGAAGTATCGCCAAAAAATTTCAAAAAAACTATGACATAAATCATTCCGACTAAAGCAAAAACCCTTCATATCTCCGTTATTCCCGATAAACCGGAAAAGGAGAAATTTATATGCGGGATAATTTGCCCTTATCGAAACTGCTGACCCGTTATTCCATGGGGCTTATCAGCAGAAAGGACCTGGAAGGCCATATCTTCAAATTCATCCTGGATAATCACCAGGAATTCCGTCCCTACAGGTGGAATGAAGAGGAGTATATGGATTTTGCCTGCGCGTTCTATCCCCGGTTCAGCCAGGCCATTGATAATTACCGGGAGACGGGATCGAACTTTGACGCATACATCAGTTCCCTGGTGCATTGGGGGATTAGGGAAACCCGTTCCCGGCAGGCGGATCGCCGCGTTGCGGAGTATACCTGGTGGGAAACCAAGGCCCTGGACGAAGCCGCTGTCCATGAGGAGGAGGATATGTATAACGAACCTGAACCCGCCTTTGGGGAAGTGGTCAATCCCCGGCAGGTATTGGTGTTGCTGCTCAAATCATACCATTATATGTCGCAGGATTTTCTGGAAAGGATTTCTCCGGCCTTGAAAATAGACATGGACAAACTCAAGGAGCTGATCGACGGGCTGCGGGATCTGCGCCTGAAACGGGAACAGGAGATCCGGGAGCTTCAGGAACGGATCCACACCCAATTTTACCGTTGCATAATTTTTGAGAAAAAACTCAGAAGATCCGCCCCGGACTCAACCCTGCATGAAAAACTGCGGACCCGTTTGATCCGGGGGCGCAAGCGGCTGCAATCCATGCGGAACAGGCTGGCAAAGGTGAAACTCACGGCGAGCAACCGGCAGGTGGCGCAGATTTTGGAATCCGCAAAGGGGACCATCGACGCCCATCTGTTTAACCTTAAAGGGAAACCGGGAGGCTATACCGGCGGAGGCAATCCCCCTTCCACCTGAGAGCGGCGCGGGATGGGCCTCCGGCCTTGTCTTGCCGCCGGGCCGGAGGCGGGGTATGATTGGCGGATGCTGAGTTACAGGCACGCTTTTCATGCGGGGAACGGGGCGGATGTGTTTAAACATTCGGTCCTGCTGTGCTGTCTGGACTATTTAGGGCGGAAGGAAGCGCCGCTCCTTGTGGTCGACACCCACGCCGGAGCGGGGTTTTATTCCCTGACCGAGGGGTATGCCGCGCAAAACCGGGAGTGGGAACGGGGCGTGGGGCGGCTCCTGGAGCGGGAAACCCTGCCCCCCCTGCTGGCCCGGTATGCGGCGCTGGTCAGGGAAGCCCTTGCCGGAGACGGGCGCTACCCCGGTTCCCCGGCGCTCATACAAAGGCTGCTTCGATCCCAGGATCGGGGGGTTTGCTTTGAGCTGCATCCCGCGGACTTTAAGCTCCTGGCGGATGCTCTCGGGATGGACCGCCGGTTCCGGGTGGCGCGGGAGGACGGATTGGGGGGGCTCAAGGCTTTGCTGCCGCCTCCCGGACGCCGGGGCTGCGTTTTTATCGACCCCTCCTACGAAAAGCGCAGTGATTATAAGGCGGTTCCGGAAAAACTCGCCGAAGCGCTGGCGCGGTTTTCCACGGGGGTTTATATCATTTGGTACCCCCTGTTGAGACCGGGACCTGGAGATGCAGCCCCTTCCTGGGAGGCCCTGCGGGAAACCCTGCTTGGGCTGGGCAGGGGGAACCGGTTCGCACTTGAGCTGTTTTCCCCCGGGGGCGTTTCGGAAAAACGAATGTTTGGCAGCGGCCTGGCGATCTATAACCCCCCTTTTACGCTGCGGGAAACTCTGGAGGAAAGCCTGCCCGCTCTGGCGGACATTCTGGGAGGCTGGCAATGGCGCTGGCATTGCCGGTAAAAGGCGAAGCTGCGCTCACACTTTTCCCGGTCGGCTTTTTTGCTTTTTTTTGAGGGGTTTTATTATGCGGTTGCCCTGGGTGAGCTCCGCTCCGCTGTTGCGGAAGAACAAACAAGGGGCTAAGCTGGAATTTATGGGTTCCTCATCCCGGTCTTTGATGCGCCACGGCTCAGCTCTGTCCCTGCTTACCCTGGGGTCCCGGATTTTGGGGCTCCTCCGGGAAATGACCAAGGCCACGCTCCTGGGAACCAGCGCCCTTTCGGACGCCTTTTCTGTGGCCTTTATGATCCCCAACCTCTTCCGCCGCCTCTTTGCCGAGGGCTCCATTGCCGTGGCATTCATCCCCACCCTCAAGGAATACCTTTTGGAGGGCGACCGTGAAAAAATCCGGGAGTTTCTTTCCTGTATTTTTACGTTCCTCACCTTTTTCGTAAGCCTGGCGGTGATTGCCGGCATCCTGATCGCCCCCGCGGTGGTATCTATCTTCGGCATGGAAGCCTTTGACGAAACCGTCTTTCTCACCCGGCTGATGTTTCCCTTCCTGGGCTTCATCTCGGTGGCCGCGCTTTTCCAGGGCATCCTGAACAGCGTCCGGGTGTTCGCCCCATCGGGCCTGGCCCCCATACTGCTCAACCTGGCCGCCATCCTCTGCGCCTATGGCCTGAGCCCCTTCACCCAAAACCCCGCCCGGGCCATGGCCGCTGGCATCCTCATCGGCGGCTTCCTGGAAGCGGCCATCCAACTGCCCTTCATCCTGAAAAAGGACTTCTCCTTCTTCTTCACCGGCTTGAAGCGGGCGATCAGGCACCCCGGCACCAGGAAGGCGCTCAGGCTCATCGGCCCGACCATCATAGGCATGGCGGCCTATCAGCTCAACGATCTGGTGTCCACCGCTTTGGCGGGCCGCGCCGGGGAAGGGGTGGTTTCAAGCCTCCAGTATTCCCTGCGCCTCCAGGAACTGATCCTGGGGATTTTCGCCGTGTCCATAGGGACAGTGCTGCTTCCGGACCTGGCGGAATACGCCAAATCCTCTCAATGGGAGATCTACCATGACCGGCTGGTCTCCGCCATGGATATCATCGCCCTGATAACCATCCCTATCACCTTCTTTTCCCTCTCCCAGGGCGAAACTCTGATACGTTTCCTCTTTCAGAGCCGGAGTTTTGACGAAACTTCGGTCGCCCTCACTCTGTCGGCCTTCACTTTCCATATGCCCGGCCTCTTCTTCATCGCCCTGAACCGCGTCCTGGCGCCGGCCTTCTACGCCCAGAGCGATTCCAAATCCCCCACCCTGGCGGGGATCATCTCCTTTGCCGTGAACATGGCCCTGGCGGCTCTCCTGGCCGGCCCCCTCAGGGGCGCGGGAATCGCCCTGGCCCTGTCCCTCGCCGGCGCCGTCAACACCGCCCTCCTCCTGATATTCCTCCGCCGCAACCCCCGGATACGCCTGGACAAGGCCCTCCGCTCCGTCCTGGCCTATGCGGCCAAGCTGGTCCTTTTTTCCTGCGCCGCCGCGCTTCCGGTTTTAGCTCTGTCCCCCTGGCTGCTCCCCCGTTTCGCCCCCTACCGCCGCGCCGGGTACGGACTACTCCTGGCCCTCAACGCCCTTATCTTCGCCGCGGTGGGGATCACCCTCCTGGCGGTAAGCCGGGACAAACAATTCCGCGGAATCATAGCTATGGTGGCAAGGAAAAAACCCGCGCCGGGGGACTGAACGCGGCAGCGGGGAGATCACGGCAGGATCATGTCTAAATCAAAGCCCCTTCGCGCAACTATCCGTCCCCGGACGAAGGTTCCCGGTACAAGGGGTTTGCCGGAACGCAGAACCGTAATGCCGTCCACCTCCGGCGCCTGGCAGTAGAGGCGGCCCAGGTAGACGCTCTCCCGGCCCGCCAGGTCCACGGCCTCCTCCACCAGCGCTTCCATGGAGCGGCCCACAAAACGGTCCATCCGTTTTTCCGATATGGCGGTCTGTTGATATTCGACAACGGCCTTCCGCCGCGCGGCGATTTTCCCGGGAACCCGGGCTTTCATGGAGTACGCCGGGGTGCCCTCCTCCCGGGAATAGGCAAAAACCCCGAGCCAGTCCAGGTCCGAGCGCGCCTGGAAATCCAGGAGCCGCCGGAAATCCCCGCCGGTTTCCCCGGGGAAGCCCGTGAGAATGGTGGAACGGATCACCGCGTAGGGGAGGGCTGCCCGGATCCCGGCGATAAGGCGGAGGTAGCTATCCGGGTCCCCCCGGCGGCCCATGGCGCGGAGTGTTCCCGCGGATCCGTGCTGGAAGGGCAGGTCGAAGTAGGGAAGAAAGCGGCTGTCCCGGCGGCAGAGGTCCAGGATGGGCCGGGGAAAATGGTCGGGGTGTATATAGAGGAACCGCACCCAGAAATGGCCGTCCAGAGCGGAGAGGGCTTCCAGCAGTTCCGGCAGCCCTGATCCGGCGCCGCCCAGGTCCGCGCCGTAGGAACCAAGGTCCTGGCCGACCAGACAGAGTTCCCGGACGCCCCGGTCCAGAAGGCTGCGGCACTCCTCCGCCAGCTCCGGGATAGGCCGGGATCGCAGGGGGCCCCGTATAACCGGGATGGCGCAGAAGGCGCAGCGGTTGTTGCAGCCCTCGGATATTTTGACATAGGCCTGGCCGGGAAGGGAGAGCAGGGGGCGGGCCGCTAACAGGGAGGACGAGACAGGGAAGGGCGCCGGCGCTTCCCGGGAAGGCCCTTTGAAAACCCTGTTCGCGACGGCGGCGATGGCGCCGAGATCGGTGTTGCCGAAAAAGCCGTCCGCTTCCACGAGGGAGGTCGGGAGTTCCTTCCCGTAACGCTGCGCCAAGCATCCGGCCAGGAGGATCTTCTTGCCGGGGTAGAGCCTGCGGTAGGAGATGACGGCGTTTATCGACTCCTGTTTGGCGCTTTCGATAAAGCCGCAGGAGTTGACGATGATAAGGTCCGCGGCCGCGGAATCCTCAACCCGGGACCAATCGGAACTATCCAGCACGGCCATCATGGTTTCCGCGTCCACCTGATTTTTCGCGCAGCCGAAGGGGTCGAGAAAGTAGCGCCCCCCCTCCTGTTTGGCATCCCCCACTAATCTATCCGGATAAGGCGCAGGCGGAAGCGGCCGTCGTCGTCCCGGACCCAGCGGATCTCCGCCACCACCACCTCCCCGGCGCCGCCTATGTCCAGAGGCGCTTCCCGGCCCCCGCCTATTACCTGGAGCTTTACCGCCATGGCATTGGACACCCAGATACGGACGCCGTTTTGGGCCTGGATGTCCAGGCTGTCGCCCCGCAGGTAGTACTGTTCCTGCCTGCCCTGACGGTTGTTTTCCCGGAGCAGCTCCCAGCGGAACATACAGTAACTCTGAAAGGACGCCTGGAGGGTAAAGGGATGGGCGTTGGAGGGCCCTAAAACAACCTGGGAACCGGCAAGATTCGCCGCGGCGGTTTCCGGGGAGGAGCCTTCATAGGGCTCTTCCCCGGGAGGAACCTCGCCGGAGCCGGCTTCGCTCAGCGTTCCCCCGCCGGAAATAATGTCAAAGCGGATCTGAACGCCCATGGAGGGATCGCTGCGCGAAAATTCCTGGACGCTTATTTTGATATCCTCATGGCCGTCGCTGTTAATATCCACGTTTCGCTCCTGGCCTAAATCCAGGATCACCGCCCCGACAGGCGTAGAAAGGGTGACCGCTTCCCCCAGGTTCCGGAGATCGATCTTATACTGGTTCCCCCCCAGGGGGACCAGGAGCGAGTCCCCCTGGTACAGCCGCCGGTCGAAAAAACCGCCCTCCAGGGTATACACCGCCTGGGGCTGGACGGTCTTTTCCACAGCCCTGGTTTTCCAGGAAACATTCCTGAAAAAATAGATCCCCCCCCCCGCCGCCGCAAGGCCCGCAAGAACCAGGAGGACGCGGAGGATAATTTTCGGCGCCTTTGAAGGGGATCGGAGCAGTTGTTCCACCGGCACGGGCTGTTCCTGGATCTTCAGCGCCCGGTACAGGGAAAACAGCTCATCCGTATCCAGCCCCAGGTATTCGCCGTAATTTCGCAGAAAGCCCTGCAGGTAGGGTTCACCGGGAAAGACCGCGAAGTTTTCGGTTTCCAGAGCTTCCAGATAGCGGGCGGCGATATTCGTTTCCCGGCTTATATAATCAAAGGTATACCCCTTGGTTTCACGGGTAGATTTTAACTTATCCCCCAGGGACCGCACAAAAATCCTCCTCCGGTGTTACAAAAACTAATCCGCGTCGTTAAATAAAAAATTATTGTAATTATTCGCCGAAGCGGGGGAATCGTAGATAAACCGCTGTTCAGGAATCCCCTGATTGATCTTTATATCGGAAAAATCAAACCGCACCTGCGCGTCGGCAATGGTCCTCCCGGAGATGCGCCGTATCAGCCGGGTAGCCGGGTTGACGCTCAGGATGATCTCCCGGAAGCCTTCGGAAACGGAGCGGCGGGCCAGGCGCAGATTTACTACCATTTCGTCGGACCCGGTTTCCAGCGGCGCCGGATCAGGGCCGGTGACAAAGGACGGTATATAGTTCCGCCGTAGCAGCGTCAGCCCCTGGGCGCTTGCCAGAGCGGCGCCGGACACGCCGGATCTACGGCTGGGGGTGACGGCCTGGTTCAAGGTGGCCCGGTACTCCGGCAGGTACACCGTCAGCATCTCCCCGTTAAAAGCGATAACCTGTTCCATGGGCTTGGTAAAATCGATCCGCAGAAAGGACGGCGCCAGATGGCTCAGGGATCCGAACATCTCCGTGTTCCCGGAGCGGATAACGATCCGCGCTTCGTAGTCCCGAATGCTGCCGTACCGCTCACCCACCATTTCCAGGTACCGCTCGGCGGTAATAATCTCCTGGGCATTGGCCGCGCCCGGAACCAAAAGGCCGGTTATATAAAGAACTGCCGCAAAACAACGGCGTTTAACTCCGCTAAACCCCATAAATCGTCTCATTTCTTCTATAGTAGCCAAGGGATGTAAAAAACGCAAGCAGGGCGCGCTCATAGCCCCCGGTTGGACGCGTTTTTTTTTGCGGCAAACCGCCCCTCGCTGCCAGCCGTCTTTATCCGGCGGCCGGAAGTGGTGTATAATCAAGGCAAGGGCATCTCCCAAGCTGAAGTTTTGGGACCCCCCGCAGGAGGAGCATGGCCATGAGAAGAAGCGACAGGGAAGTAACGGACATTGAAGACAAATTGGAGATAATCCGGCGCTGTAAGACGCTGCGCCTGGCGCTGGCGGAGCAAAACCAGCCCTATGTCGTCCCCTTAAACTTTGGCTTTGAGTATCAGGACGGCATATTGACCCTCTATATGCACGGGGCGCGGGAGGGCAAGAAGGCGGACATCCTGAACCGGAACAAACAGGTCTGCTTTGAAATGGACGGAGCGCACGCCCTGATCCCCGGCAAGGAGCCCGCGCGGTACAGTTTTGCCTACGAAAGCGTCATCGGTTTCGGGACCGCCGAGATTTTGGAAAAGGACGATGAAAAAACCCACGGCCTCAATCTGCTGATGAAACACCAAACCGGGGAAGATCGGGAGTATGCCTACCCCCCGGAGCAGCTAGAGAGGACCCTCGTGTTCCGCGTGCGGGTCAGCTCCTTCACGGCCAAGCGTAATTCCCCCCCCATGGACCCCAGTTAGGTTAGCGGGGACGCACTAAGGCTTTGTCCGGGGGTCCCGGTAGTGGAATCGCTTGCCGTCCGCGCGTTCGCTGTGCTCAAATGCGGGCGGCAAGCGATTCCACTCCCACCCCCTTTCAGACATTGTTTGAGCGCAGCCCCGTGCCGAGTGAAAGCGGCCCATAGGGGGGCCTGGGCACGGGGCCTTTGTTTTTTTACCGATACCCCCCTTACACAGTGTATGTGCGTCCCCAGAAACCGCTTGCGCGGTAATCAGAAAGGGTAAGGGTCCATGGCTAAACTTGACCCGCAAAATATTGCTTGTCGGCGAAAGGCCGCCCTCCGTCTTTGGGTTCGTAATTTTTTTGTTGATTTTTGTCATTTCGACTAAAGCAAAACAGCGTTTCGCCCCCGTATAGGGGGTATGAGACAGAAACGTATTTTAGCGCAGGGGGTGTGGTATGAGATCCGCTCCCAAATCAACAACCGGGAGCAGATCCTCAGCCTGCCCAGGGCCGCCGCTCTCTT